>CALUPJ010000046.1 GCA_944322555.1 Candidatus Gastranaerophilales bacterium
TTTGAAATATTAAAATTTTGTTAATTCCCCAAGAAAAAACGGCACGGACTAAAAAATCCGTGCCGCCGTTTCTTTTACTTCCTTATGCCTCTTCTTTCTTTTGAGGAATTCTCATTGCATAGAATGAACGAATTACAAAGATTAGAGCTATCACAAGGATTACAACGCCCGCAATTTTAGCGTGAGCCTTAAATGTCGGGTTGATTGCAATCTCCATTGCCAATAAGCCGAAAAGTGTAGTAAATTTAATAATCGGGTTCATAGCAACGGAAGAAGTATCTTTGAACGGGTCACCTACCGTATCACCGACAACAGTTGCCGCGTGAAGTTCGGTTCCCTTTTCATTCATATCAACTTCAACAATTTTCTTTGCGTTATCCCAGCATCCGCCTGCGTTTGCCATAAATACAGCCTGGAACAGACCAAATACTGCAATTGCTATCAGATAGCTTACAAAGAATGAAACCGGAGCTGAATTATCACCTACCGGAGCTGACAAGCAGGCAAGTGCCAATGCAAACGCAAACAATGCAATAAAGATATTATACATACCTTTTTGAGCATATTGCGTACAAATCTTAACAACTTCTTTTGAATTTGAAAGATTTGCGCGTTTATCATCCTCAGCACCGAGTTTAATATGGTTTTTAATAAACTCAACCGCTGAATACGCACCGGTTGTTACAGCCTGCATTGAAGCACCCGAGAACCAGTAAATTACAGCACCGCCAGCTATAAATCCAAGCAATGTGTAAGGATTCAAAATATTCAGAATCATCTCCGGCTGAATACCCAGTGTTTCTTTGATTACAAGAATCAATGAGAAAATCATTGTTGTAGCACCAACAACCGCAGTACCTATAAGCACCGGTTTAGAAGTTGCTTTAAATGTATTTCCCGCACCGTCATTTTCTTCCAAGTATGTTTTTGCATTTTCAAAATCAGGTTTGAAACCGTAATATTTCTCAATACCTTCGGCAACATTCGGAATTTCTTCAATTAATGACAGTTCATATACAGACTGTGCATTATCCGTTACCGGGCCATAGCTGTCCACAGCAATTGTTACAGGCCCCATACCAAGGAAACCGAATGCAACTAAACCGAATGCAAAAACAGACGGATAAATCATCACATCGGCAGGTATTAACAGGCTTGCAAAATAAGCCAATCCCATTAATAATACAACAATTGAGCCAATCCAAAATGCTGAAAAATTACCGGACACAATACCTGACAAAATTGTAAGAGAAGCTCCGCCTTCGCGGGAAGCCGTTACAACCTCGTGAGTATGTTTTGCCTTCGGACTTGTAAATACCTTTGTTGCCTCAGGTATTAATGCAGCACCCAAAGTACCGCAAGAAATAATTATTGAAAGTACCAGCCACAAGTTGCCGCCCATATCTTTCAATAAATAATTACTTACACCGAATGTCATAAGAATTGACAATATTGATGTAATCCATACTAGACTTGTAAGCGGTGCTTCAAAGTCAAATTTCTTAGTGTTTACTGCAAATATTCTGGTTACAACTCCGTTAATCCAGTATGCAACCACTGATGTAATAATCATCAAAAATCTCATTGTGAAAATCCAGGCCAATAATTGAACCTGAAAATCTTTAAATACGCCTAAAAGAATGAAACTTACAAGAGCAACACCTGTTACACCGTATGTCTCAAATCCGTCAGCCGTAGGTCCGATAGAGTCTCCCGCATTATCACCGGTACAATCAGCAATAACACCGGGGTTACGCGGATCATCTTCCTTGATACCAAACTGTATTTTCATCAAATCAGATCCGATATCGGCAATTTTTGTAAAAATACCGCCCGCAACACGCAAAGCAGATGCACCCAAAGATTCACCTATCGCAAATCCGATAAAGCATGCACCAGCCAAATGACCGGGAACAAATAAAAGAATTACCAACATCATGATAAGTTCAATTGATACAAGTAAAACCCCGATACTCATACCTGCCTGAAGCGGTATGTTCAATATATTCAAAGGATTACCCTTTAACGCGGTAAATGCAGTTCTTGAGTTTGCTAAAGTATTCATTCTTATACCGAACCAAGCTACAAGATAAGAACCCAGAATACCCAGTATAGACCAGCCTAAGATAATCAACACTGATTTAAGTTCCATTTCTTGCAAATACCAGAAGTAGAAGGCAATACACAAACCAATGAGAACTTCTAATGCAATAAGGAATTTACCTTGTTGAACCAGATAAGTCTTACAAGTTTCGAAAATTGTATTACCCACATTGCTCATTGCTTCGTGGACTTCCACTTTCTTAACTCTTAAAAACTCTATAAGCCCAAAAATGACACCAACTACAGAAACCCCAAGACCTATGAGTAAAAGATTGTAACTCAACGGGCTTTCTGCCTTGATGTTTGGAACTACAAGAGATGCTTCTCCTGCAAATACAGGAGAAGTCAAAATCATTGCAAGCAAAATACCAAACAATGACTTCAACATTGATAGTTTTTTCAACATAACTCTCTCCTTTAAAGTAATATTTTCATAAACACTACAGGAGTATTATATCTGAACAAAAATAATAATACAAGACTTAATTATAAAAATAAAAGTTATTTCAAAGGTATTTTTCTATATTTGTTATAATGGAAGTTTTTGGCATCAAGCCTACCATTCTCTCTACAACAACTCCATCTTTAAACACCAATAGAGTCGGCAATCCGCTTATTTGATAGTTTTTTGCCGCTTCTAAATTATCATCCGTGTTAATTTTTGTAAATTGCACCTTTCCTTCTAATTCCTGCTCTACCTCTTCTAATATCGGTGCCAACTTTCTGCAGGGGCCGCACCAGTTCGCAAAAAAATCTACCACAGTAATCCCGTTATTATTTAAAACTTCTGATTCAAAAGAATCCGTATTAATTTCCTTAACCATAACTCCTCCATTATTTTATTGGTATAAACAAATATTACCATATATAATATATTTATGCTATTATACTTATGAGGAGATTTTTAAGGTTAGGGACAAAAATGCCGAGAAAAAAAGAAATTGAAATAGTTTTAGATACCGAAACAACAGGCTTAGATTACACAAGAGAAAGAATTATTGAATTTGCCGGAGTTCGCTTGGAAAACGGCAAAATAAAAGATGAATTTCAAACTCTGATAAATCCGCATCAACATATCAGAAAATCGAGCATGGCAATTCACGGAATTACTCAAGAAATGGTAGAAGATGCTCCGACAGAAGAAGAAATTTTACCAAAAATTCTTGAATTTATCGGAGACTATCCGATTGTAGCGCACAATGTTATTTTTGATTATTCATTCTTAAATGAAGCAAAATTGAGAGTTTTCGGAGAAAAACTTGAAAATCCCAGAATCGATTCTCAAACAATGTTTAAAGAAATCGCACCTGATTTGGAATCACACGGGCTTGAAGCTTTGACTCACAGGTTTAATGTAGAATTAAAAAACCACCACCGTGCAATGGCAGATGCTATGGGACTTGCCCTTGCTTATCCCAAACTTAAAAAACTTTATCTTCAAAGAATGGACTGGCAAAGAAAGCAGCTTGCAAATGTAGACTATCTGTTCGACAGATATTTAAGGATACAGCAGAGTATCGCAACAATGCAAGCCGAGTTGCAGGATTTAAAATCCATATTTAAACTGCATTTTGAATTGGGCGGAGAACCGCTCGTAGCTGAAACCGGTGAAATGATGGTTTATCAATCCAAGCAGTCTTTCGGATACGACCTGGCCGACATTAAAGATGTTCTGGAAAATGTCGGTGCGCTTGAAAAAGCCGTAAAAGTTAATAACGGATTTATTGACAGACTTTGTAACGGTTTGAGCCTTTCTGAAGAGTATAAAGAAATTATACGCGACGCCAGACAGGAAATTTCGGAAACAAGAAATATTCAAGTGATTAAACCATGCAAACAATAACTAAAAAAGATATTCCCGAAGAGCTTGTCGTTGATATAGAAAAGCTTTCCAATCTCGGATACGGGATTGCCAAAATCGACGGATACGTTATTTTTACGGAAGGAGCATGTCCGGGAGATAAAGTAAGGGTAAAAATCACAAAAAATAATAAAAATTATTCCAATGCAAAAATAATAGAAATTATCAGCCCCTCGCCTCATAGAACGGAGCCGTTCTGTCCTATGCAAAAAGTCTGCGGGGCTTGCCAGCTCCAATTCATAGACTATAAATATCAACTCGAGTTGAAAAGAGAAATTGTAAAAGATGCCATCCGCTCAATTTGCGGAGAAGAAATCGAAATCAGGAATACAATTCCGAGTCCTAAAATCCGGGAATACAGACATAAAATCCAATATCCGGTTTCCGAAACAAAAAGCTCCAAAAGAATTCTTGCCGGATATTATAAAACAGGTACTCATGAACTTGTAAATATAAAATATTGTCCTATCCAACCTGCATATTGTGACAGAATTATTGATTATATAAGAGAAGCCGCACAAGAATGTAATGTTTCGGGATATAACGAAAAACAACACTGCGGAGACTTAAAACATATCGTAATCAGAACCTCTGCATATACCGGGAAAAGTCTTATTATATTAGTCGTAAATTCCGTAAAAATATTCGATAAACAAAAGCTGCTGGCAGAAAAAATTTATAGCGCAGATGATAATATATCAGGTGTCGGTATAAACTATAATCCTCATAAAACAAATCTTATACTTGGAGAAAAGACCGAAATATTACAGGGCGAAAGCTTTATTGAAGAAAAACTCTGTGACAGAATTTTTAAAGTTGAAGCAAAAACATTTTTTCAGGTTAATCCATATACGGCAGACGAAATTTTTAATTATATAAAAGATTATATTTCTCAGAATTTTGACAAACCTGTCTTGTTGGATGCATACGCAGGCATAACAGCGTTCGGTATTTGTCTTTCAGACATTTCAAAGAAGGTTGTTAGCGTAGAAGAAGTAAAAGAATCCGTAGTTTTAGCCGATAGAATAATTAAAGAGAACGGCATTAGAAATATCGAACTTCATAACATGGATGCAGGCCTGTTTTTTGAACGTGAATTAAAAACAAAAGGACGAAAATTTGATGCGGTTATACTGGATCCGCCAAGGAAAGGCTGTAGTGAAGAAAGTCTTGATTACGCACTAAAACTTGCCAAAACAAAAATCATATATGTTTCCTGCAACCCCGCAACACTTGCAAGAGACTTAAAATACCTCATATCAAAAGGATGCCGCGTAGATTTCATTCAGCCATTTGATATGTTTCCGCACACATATCATATAGAAAATGTTGCTCTAATAACTCTATAAATCTTTCTTTTGACAAATCCGGCAAAATTTCTTTAACACAAGTTATACCCTGCACTTCTTCGTTAAAAAGTTTTTCAAGAAGTTCTTTGTCATAACTGTACAATATTGAACCGTGTTGAAGGATATATCCGTTTTTACGGCACTGTGCCGAGCCGATTATTTTTTTCCCTTTGTAGCAGACATCCGCTCCGGTAGATATAAGCATACAATAATCAAAATTGGTTGCGACTTTTTTGTTTTCGCCAAAATCAAGCTCCGCACCAAGAATTTTGAAAAAGTCTATTAGAAATTTTGAAATATATTTATAAGACTCTGTTACTTTTTCACCGTTTGGAATAAGGGAACAAGGTGCAATACAACTCTATGTTATTTCATCATCATGCAATAATGCCCGTCCTCCGGTTAAACGTCTTACTACGGGGATATTTCCTGTTGAAAAATCAGATTTTTGATTTCTTCCCAGTGATATACATTTGGGATTCCAGCCATACAGCCGGAATATGATATCCGAAGCTCCGGAGCCGACTGCATCATCCAACAGCTCTTCATCAACAGCCATATTCTTTTCACCCGTATGTACACTGTATGGTATAAATTTCATTCCCGCTCTCTTGCTTTTTTTAATAAAGCATCATCATTTGTATGTTCTGCAAGCGGCATCGGTATAAATAAATCTTTATATCGTCTTATTGCATACTGGTCAGTCATGCCGGAAATATAATCCGTTACAATCTGTGGTATATCTTCTTTATTGTAATATGGCTGCAGCATTTCTGTATAATATTCAAAAAGCGATTTAATTATATTTTTTGATTTTCTCTCTTCCGCTTTTGCAATCGGATCAAGGTACACATTATCAAACATCCATGTCCTTAGTTTGGTGACATAATACCAGCCTTCTTCAGACATTGTAACCTTCGGTTTATCTATAGAATTTTCTATAACATCAGTAATCATCTTGCCAAGACGCTCTGACTGATTGGAAGAAAAATATTTGACGCAGTCTTCAGGAAGATCACTTTCGGCAATAATTCCAGCTCTTACGGAATCTTCTATATCGTGGTTTATATATGCTATTTTATCCGCATACTGGACTATTTGCGCTTCCGGCGTTTTTGGTTTATACCCCCAGGTATGGGTTAAAATCCCATCAACAGTTTCCGCACACAAATTCATATCTTCCAGAACTTCTACAACTCTTACGCTTTGTAAATTATGATGAAAGCCATCGGGTAAAAGCTCATCAAGAGTCGATTCTCCGCAATGTCCGAATGCTGTATGCCCCAAATCATGCCCCAATGCAATAGCTTCTACCAAATCCTCATTGAGATTTAATCCGCGCGCCATTGTCCTGCCGATTTGAGCAACCTCAAGTGTATGTGTTAATCTTGTCCTAAAGTGATCATTATATGGAGACAGAAAAACCTGAGTCTTATGTTTCAGTCTTCTAAAAGACTTTGAATGTAATATTTTATCCCTGTCTCTTTGAAACTCGGTCCTTATTTCAAAATGTTCCGTTCTCGGGCGTTTTCTTCCTTTAGAGGTTTTACATTTTGTCGCATAAGGGCTTAAAAGCTCCAGTTCGCGTTCCTCCAGTATTTCTTTAATAGTTTTTGATTTCATAGCTCAATTATATCCGAAATAACCTTTTTTGACTACTATTAACATTGTCTTTTCATTAGAAATATTGTATTATTAATCTATGGGAGAGAATTGATGGAAACATATTTGAATGCGGAATTTATATTACGTTTATTTATGGCTCTTGCAATGGGCTTTTTGTTAGGATTGGAAAGAGAATTAACAAATAAATATGCAGGCTTAAGAACCCATATACTTGTCTGCCTGGGAGCTTGTATTTTTACACTTCTTTCGATATACGGATTTCCGACATACGCTCACGGTGATAATGTTATTGTAAATAATGCTACAGGCATCAGAGATACATCCAGAGTTGCAGCTCAAATAGTAACCGGTATCGGTTTTATCGGTGCGGGTACGGTGTTGAGAAACGGTCCTATGGTTTTCGGACTTACAACTGCAGCTACTTTGTGGATTGCGGCCAGCATCGGTATGGCCTGCGGAGCGGGAATGTACGGAATTGCGCTTATTGCAACCGTCTTAAGCGTTGCGGTTTTAACTCTTATCCGCATATTTGAAAAACAATTCCTGCCCAAAAGCGGCAAACAGGCCGGAAGATACAAAATTACAATTTATCTTAACGGCGAAGATGTAAAAAAAGTATATGATTTTCTTATGCCAAAAGTTGATAATATGAGAGATTTTACATCTAAAAAATTGATTGAAAACCAGACAAAATCTAAAATTTCTACTGTCTTTGACATTGCAAATAAAAAGAAAATTAATGACATTTATAAAAAGCTTTCAAATTTGATAGAGGCTGACTCTATAACTTTGCAGGAAATGAATGAGTAAAAGAAAAACAAAAAAAGAGAAATCAAAAAAACAGATTTTAATTGAGTATGCAAGAACGGTTTCCGCATCATTTCTTGCAGCTCTGGTTTTTACTCTTCTATTGTCGTTTCACGCGCGCAGTGAAATGATTAAAAATCTTTATATAAATCCAGAAGAGCAGCAGAAAATGGATGAAAAACTTGCCCGTCAGCTTGTAATGCAGTCTGATTTTACAAAAGATTTAATGAGCAAAAAATATGCAATCTGCCTGCAGGTCGGAAATTTATACGAAACTGCACATGATTATGTTAATGCAGAAATAGCTTTCAGATTTGCATTAGAAAAAGCAAGTCCGGGAGTTTATACACCATATTACAAATTAGCGTTGGTTTTAGTTGCGCAGGAAAAGTTTAAAGAAGCACAGGATATTATAAATTCCGTAAAAGATATAAACAACAAAAATCTGATAAAATTCAAAACCCGATCATATATTGTTATGGGAGATAAATATTATTCAATAGGAAAATTCCTGAGCGCTGCAAAATGTTATGAAAAAGCTGACTATTATTATAACAGGTTTGCCAAAAGAGACAAAACTGTTGAAAAAGCAATTGATACAAGAGCTGCAAATGCTTATATTGAAACAGCGGATATAATGGTCAAAAACGGATATAATACGGAAGCCGTAAGATTTTTGAAAAAAGCGGAACAATATGAACCCGAGAATTTTGAAATAAAATATAAACTTGCAATAATATATTCGGATTTAGATCCGATGCAATCGGTAAAATATTTTGAACCGTTACTGGATAAAATGCCGCAAGATATAGATTATGGTGTTTATTCCAAAGCTTTAATGAAAGCCTCAAATATCGCCGAACTGCAAGGAAAACCAACACTTGCAAAATATTACAGATACAAAATACATTCAATTGACATTTTTATCAACCAGAAAGTTATTTATAAAAATGACGTAGAAATAATGTTGGATTCTTTTGCAGTAAGAAAGTTCTGGTTTAAATATAAACTAAAAGCCGTATATCGCATAAAAAATGTTTCCAATTCAGATATTAAATACTTATGGGGTGAATTTGTTCTCAAGCGTGGTGATAAAGTTTTGGAAAGAAATACGGTAAGATGTGTCAACAAGCGTGCACCTCTATATTCCGGCGGAGATATATCAGATAAAATAAAAGTTATTTTCGGAAAAAATATTTTCACAAAAAAAGAGTTGGAACAAGACTCCATAGATATATATCTATACAAGGATGAAAGATATAAAACTCTGGTCGCATCAATGAAAGTACCGTTGAAATCTTTTAATTCACAATAACAGAAGGTGCGGAATTTAACAGATTACCGGTATATTCTTCTTTCGGAAAACTAAATATCGTACTTGTATAGTTTTCTTCTATAATTTTTCCTTTATACATAATACCGACTCTGTCCGCCAGATATCTTATTACATTTAAGTCATGAGATATAAAAAGGATTGTCAGCTCTCTTTGTTTTTTTAATTCTTTTAAAAGATTTATAATTTGGGCTTGAATACTCGCATCCAGTGCGCTAACGGGTTCATCAGCAATCAAAAGTTTAGGATTTAATATCAATGCTCTTGCAATTGCAATTCTTTGCCGCTGACCGCCTGAAAACTGATGAGGATATCGATCAAGACAATCAATAGAGAGCCCTGTCTCTTCCAGAACCTGTTTTATCAATGCAAATTTTCTGTTCTTAGAATATTTTGTGTTTATATCAAGCGGCTCTTTTAAAATATCACCTATTTTCATTTTCGGGTTCAAACTGGAATACGGATTCTGAAAAACCATTTGTACCGATAGCGGATATTTTTTTCTTTCAGTACCGTTTTGTTCGTAAATGTTTTTACCTTCAAATAATATTTCACCGCTCTTTGGATGTACTAATTTAGTTATAGCCTTAGATAAGGTTGATTTTCCGCATCCCGATTCTCCCGCAAGAGCGTATATTTCGCCATCTTGTATACTGAACGATACGTCATCAACAGCAGTAGTAATATACGAAGAATCATTTTTGATACTTTTATATTCTACAGTCAGATTTTTGACTTCTAACAAATTATCCATGTACATATTTTAACATGGATGATTTTATGATAAAATCATCATACAGGATAAGGAGCTTGTAATGTTTGATGTATTTGTTCGTAAATATATAACTGTCAAAAATATAATATTTTTTATTATTGCAGTTTTGTTTTTAGTTTTCATAACCAAAATTAAAGATATTGCTATCTTATTTTTTGCATCTTATGTTATAGCGTGTTCCTTAAATCCAATTGTTGATAAAATGACAAAAAAAATGCCGCGTTCTCTGGCTTCAAGTCTGGTATTAGGAGCTGGACTTTTGATTACGGCTCTTTTTCTTGTTCCTATAGGAGTTATGGCGGGACATCAAATAAAAGCCTTTTTAAACAATCTTCCCGGACAAATAAATGCTTTAAAAGCTTTTATTATCAATACTCCTATATTAAAACAAACCGTACTGAGTCAGCTGGATCTGGGAGAGGTCATATCTTCCGCATCAGGATTCACAACTAATTTTGTAAACGGCTCGATAAATGCTGGTATGGGGTTTGCGACTGCGATTGTGTATTTTCTTGCAGCCTGCATTATTATTTATTATTTTATGTCCGACAAAGATACCGTCAGAAAAACATACGTAAGCTTATTCCCGCGCCCGATGAAAGAACGTGCGGAAGAAATTCTTAATACAATATCACAAAAAATCGGCGGCTATGTTCTTGCGCAAGTTGTGACTATAGTGAGTGTTGGAGTAATAATGACAATTGGTCTGGCTCTTTTAAAAGTAGATTATGCAATCTTACTTGGTGTTTTGAATGCAATACTGGATCTGGTTCCCGTTGTCGGCCCAGGGATTGCTCTGGCTGTGACATTACTTGTTGCCTATAAAATGGGGCCGGTAACACTTTTATTAGTAATTCTCATATTCATTATTGCACAGTGGGCCGAAAATAATCTTGTCCGCCCTTATATATTCGGGAAATTCCTTGATTTACACCCGCTTATCATATATTTCTTCCTCTTTGTGACCGCACAATATCTGGGAGTTATCGGCGTAATTTTTGCTCCGGCAATTGCAGCCACTGTTTGTGTTTTGATAGAAGAGTTGTATATAAAGAATGTTAATTAATGGAAAAACTTTTATACAAACCTAATACCGGTAAATATAATTTTTTAATGGCTTATCCGGCTGTTGAGGAATTTGCGCTTGCTTCGCTCGGCTACTTGTGGCTTTTTAAAACCGCTGATACACTGGAGGGAATTAACGCAGCCAGAATTTCTGTGGACAATATGTCTGCGACACCGGAAAATATTGATACAATAGCGTTTTCAATGTCTTTTGATTTTGATTTTTTAGGAGTTTTTAAAATTCTTGAAAAACTAAAAATTCCGTTTTTAAAAGCAGAGCGGGATGAAACTTCTCCATTGATTTTTGCGGGCGGCCCGGCTATCACAACTAATCCGGCTCCCTACGAAGCATTTTTTGATTTCATGATAATCGGTGACGGAGAAGAAAGCTTTACGCAAGTATTGGAAATCCTGCGGGATAATGACAGAAATAAAGCTTTGGAACTTTTAAATAACATTGATAGTGTATATTTACCCGGGAAAAAAGTAAAAAAAGCAGCTTCTGCGCTAAATAATGTTATACATACGCCAATTCTCAGCGACAAAAGTTATTTTAAAAACACATTCGTAATTGAAATAGCACGCGGCTGTATGAACAGGTGCGCATTTTGTACCGCTTCGTACACAAATCTGCCTTTTAGATATTATGAATACGAAAAAATTAAAAATACTATAGATTTCGGGCTTGAAAATACGGACAAAATTGCATTGCTAGGCGCTCAAATCAGTGCTCATCCTGACTTCAATAAAATTATGCAATATATTAGAACAAAAATTGAAAGCGGCCAACATATTGAACTCGGAATATCTTCCCTCAGAACCGATTCAGTAACGCCTGAAATGGTACAAACCCTCGTTCTGGGAGGACAAAAACATTCTACAATAGCAATAGAAGCCGCTAGTGAAAGATTAAGAAAATTTATAAACAAAAACCTGAAAGAAGAACAAATCCTTAATGCAGTAAAAATTGCACGTGAAAACGGATTAAAAGGATTGAAAATTTATTCAATGATAGGCATTCCTCATGAAACAAAAGAAGATATTGATGAATTTCTGCGGCTGGGGAAAATTCTGAAATCTGAAAATAAAGGTTTTAATCTTGAGTTTTCTTTCTCATCGTTCGTCCCCAAACCGCAAACACCTTTTCAATGGTCGGAAAGAGAAGATACAAAATCGCTGGAAAAGAAACAGAAGTATTTGGAAAAAGAATTTGCAAAGCTGGGATTATCTGCTAAATTTTCAAGCATAAAATGGGACTACTGGCAATCAGTTATTTCTCGTGCGGACAAAACTTTTGCCCCTTTTCTTATAGAAGCATACAAAAAAGGAGGCAAAACCGGCGCTTTTAAATCCGCGCTAAAATCAACGGGTGTCACAATAAAAAACAGTTACAACCGGGAAGAAGATTTACCCTGGGATATGATAGAATGCAATCTGCAATTGCTAAAAAACGAATACAAAAGATTATGTAAATTTTTGTAACAAAAATAATTGGAAGTGAAATCGGGAAAGTTTTATATACTTTATATATATGTAAGATGTAAAACTAAAAGATTTAATCCCTAAATCCCTTCCTAACTAATTTTCCAGCTTCTCTTCTTTGATAAGTTTTTTTTGCTATTTTTTTAATTTTGCAGAAAAAATATTTTTTTGTATCCTCTCTATGTAAAGAATTGTAACAATTTATAAAAAAAACTAAAGTTTTTAATAAAAAGTGCCGTAAACAATAGTACAAGGGAAAAATATAAAGGACTACGAAAACAATGGGAATGTCAGCGTCACAAGCCAGATTATTAACGCTTACAAGCAGGCTCCATGATATTGAGTTTAAAGCTCAAAGTATCCAGAGCCAGAAAATAGCGTTGGCAACTCAGAAAGATGAGTTGTACCAGGATTATTGTGATGCTTTAGACGCAACAAAAATCCAAGTTGCGTTCTTTAACGGAGATGGAACAAGGCGGTTTGTTGATGCCTCCTTCAGCACCTTATGCGGTTATAATTCCCAAAGACAAAAACAATATGCGCTTACAGATGCAAGAAGCGGCAAAGTTATGGTTAATGAAACAACTGCAGAAATGTATGAAGCTTACGGAAATGATAAATATAGTTTTGCCTGGGCAATGCTTGGTTTTGACGGCAGCTTTTGCTGGCCTGGACCGGGTCTTGGCGGTCAGGATGTGGGTATTGGAGCTTTGATGCAAGGTTCTGACGAGGATAATTGCTATATGACTGAAGTAGAAGAACTTGCATATGAACAATTTGCTGATGATCCTGATATTAAAGAAGCATATACGGTACTGGAAGAAGCCATGGCCGGAGATGATATAGTTGCTCAAAAAGAAGCATTAGAAGCTTTTAGAGATGCTCTATATAATAATCAAGAATGCCGCAATGAAATCTTAAAAAATATGTGTTATAACAAACAAGATGATAAAGACAAAATTATAGCCAGCGGCGAGTTTGATGTTGAACCTGAAGAAATAAACATGGCGGAATTCAATTATTATGTTGCTTTATTTGAACAAATACAAGCTGCCGGCGGTTGTGTAGAATTTGATTCCAGATATGAATCAGGCGAAGAAGGCGAAACCTGGTTTAACAACATGGTAAAAGCCGGACTTGTGATTATCAATGTTTACAACTCCGATACAGAAGAATGGGAGCAAACAAGTGTTGCGACAAGCACAAATGAAAACTACCTGCAAGAAGTGCAGGATGATACCGACCTAAAAAAAGCTGAAGCCAAATACGAACATGAACTGGATATAATTAACAGAAAAGATTCTAAATTTGATCAGGATTTAAGTAAGCTGGAAACGGAAAGAACCGCCATCACAACTGAAATTGATTCTATTAAAACCGTAAGAGACGATAATACCGACAGAACTTTCGGTATATTCAGTTAATTTTTTAATTCCATTTTTCTTATTCTTATTTGTATGTCTTCAAGCAGCTTTCTGTTAATTGAGAGCAAATCTCCGATTATGGCTATGATTCCTAACTGTAATGATGATATAAGAAATACTGCAGCTATTATTAATGACTGAATATGTCCGTTCCCGTAACCGGTAAAATAGAAGTACAGAAACCTTAAAACAAGAATAACTCCCGCAAGCCCCAGAGCAGCCGCAATTGATATAAAAAATCGGAAAGGACGGTATACAATAAACATTCTTAAAGAAGTTTTCATTGATTTAAAAACATAATCAAAAATATTCTTAACAAGTTTTGATTTTCTTAACTGCGGATTAACACGAACCGGAACCGAAATAATTTTTAGCCCTTTTGCATTCGCTTGAAGTATTGTCTCCATTGTATATGTTTAATTATCAAAGACATTGAGTTTTATTGCCGCCTGTTTTGAAAAAGCTCTAAATCCGCTCGGAGCATCGGAAACCGGCGCCGATGACAGCATTCGTAAAACTGCCGAACCGGTTTTTTGAAGAAATTTTTTTATTAAAGAAAATTCTTTTATGGATTCAATATCTCTTGCGCCGATTACAATATCCGCGCAGCCTTCCAATACGGGTTTAATTATTTTTTCTATATCCATTGCACAATACTGATTATCAGCATCTGTATTAACAATTATATCCGCACCCCGCTTCAATGCTTCTGCCAAACCCGTTCTGAATGCGTTTGCAAGTCCTTTATTCGGTTTTATATCTATAACGGAAGCACCGTAAGAACGAGCAATTTCAGCAGATTTATCCGTAGAGCCGTCATTTATCACGAGTATTTCAATTTCATCGATACCGGCTAATTCTCGAGGTAAATCGCTCAGTGTTTTTCCTATCTGCCCCTCTTCATTGTAACAAGGTATTTGAATAATAAACTTTGTCATGTAAAATATTATATATAAATAAGAGAAGGGGAGCAAGTTGCTTTTTTTTATAATATTTATAGGCTTGGTTCTTAGAGTCGGTTTTATTAACAAACCTGAGGGGTTGTGGAACGATGAATACGTAAGCTGGTTTGTTGCGAACACGCCTTTTAACAGCGGGTTTTGGCAAGAGGTGTTTAAACAGTGCCATATGCCGCTTTATTACCTGTATTTAAAGCCCTTCTCACACTGTTCGGACTTGATTTTAAGACTAACATCAGTTCTGCCCGGAGTACTGGCAATACCTGTTATGTATCTTGCAGGAAAAGAGTTTTCTAAAAAAGCCGGTTTAATTTCGGCTTTTATAACTTCAATACTTTCTTTTCTTGTCTATTACTCGCAAGAAGTTCGCTTTTATTCGCTGTTGTTTTTATTTTCTGCTATTTCACTTTTATTTACTATTCGTCTGATTAAAAATTATAATAAAAAAAATTTATGCGGTTACATCATTTCACTGCTATTAATTCTGTTTACACATATAATAGGAGTTATATATGTTTTCTTCAATCTCACTTATCTGATGTACGTGAGAAAAAGAATCTCCAAATCGTGGTTCCTTCTTCTAATTCCGGGTTTCGCAGCTTTGCCGTTTGTTATAAAAATGCTTCCTTCCTCACAGTGGTGGGGACATTTTTCATATACCAATATTCTATTCCTTTTTTCGGACTTTTTCTCACCTATTCTTACCAATAATGTTAATGCTCCGCCTGTTTTTTTCTATAACCAATCTCTGGCGATATGGCTTCTGGTACCGACTTTGGCTGCTTTTACGTTAATAATTGCAGGGTTTAAAAAAGGACTTACAGCTGTCGCAATCAGCACCATTACGGTAATGTCAATACTTGCAGCCGCAGGGAAGCTGGTATTTATTACAAAATATGCAATGGAAACTCTTCCCATTTTAATTCTTATGGCGGCATTAGGTGTTGAAAAACTGAAAAAAACAGGATTAATTCTTCTTGCATTATTATCCGTATTCCACTTTGCCGCAATTTTTACACCGCATTACGTTACAAAGCTTCCGCGAAAAGAAGGACACCGAATTGCCGGCGAAATCCTAAAATACCAAAATTCCGATAATATAGTTTTCACTTATTACGAACCCGACAGATTTTACCGCTACATAGAATTGCATAAAAAAAATACTTATTTTATCAGTAAAATTAATCGTTTTGAATATAAAGATAATCCGTCGCGTATTTTAGAAAATATTACTCCGGGAGAAACCGTCTCTATTGTATTTTTAGATAGTGTAAGTTTTTTAAATGAAGCTTTTGTTGCCAAAAACGAAAAAAATCCTAAAATTCCGGAAATGTTTTTGACATTTTCAAAAATAAAGAACTCGCTGATAAAAACACTTGATTCAGACTTTAAAGACTTTCAAGTTAACAGAGCCGGTTCCTGGACAATAATAAAAGCCAGGCGCTTCAGATAACTTTACAAAGGGTTGACATCATACCATTCTTTTGATAGTTTAAGATATATAATCGCAGACAGTTAGTATCCTCTTGTTAGGATTTAATCTTAAAAAGGCTAGCCGAGATTACACAGGGGCAAAACGGGCCCCGGGGAATGCTAAAAAAATTTTCCCAATACTCCAAAAAATATAAATAGCTTGGAATTTGTGTAGGTTTTGCGATTGGAAAAAGATTGCAAAATCTTTTTAGTATGAAATTAAAAACGGACAAACCCGTTATAAATAAAAATAAAATAGGTCGAAAATATAAAATAAAGGAGCAAAAAATGTCAACAAAAGCTTTCAAAAATGATAAGATAGCACTTATCAAAGAAAAAATTGATAAAGCGCAAGTTGCAATTGTTACCGAATACAAGGGTTACAGCGTAGAAGAAATAACCAAACTCAGACGCGCTCTTCAAAAAGAAGGCGGCGACTATATGGTTACAAAGAATACCCTTGCCAAAATCGCTATCAAAGGCACTCCTTACGAAGTGTTGGCTGAAACATTTAAAGGGCCGATTGCCATTGCCTTCGGTTTTAATGATCAGGTAGCACCCGCTAAGGCTTTATCAAACTTTATTAAAGATACCAAAAAAGGTGAAATCATTGCTGCTGCTATGGACGGCAAACTTATGTCAGCAGCCGAAGCAAAAGCACTTGCTAATCTTCCTTCAAAAGAAGAAATTTACGCAAAAATGCTTGGCTGTATCAATTCGCCTGCTTCAGGTATCGCAAACTCTGTCAATGCGGTTATGTCATCTCTTGTTAGAGCAGTTGCTGCAGTCAGAGATCAGAAATCTGCTTAGAAATATGCAGAAAACAAAATTAGTATTACAAACAACATAAAATAAAAGGAGAATGAAAATGAGTGTTGAAGCAATTTTAGAATCAATTGAAAAATTAACTTTATTAGAAGCTGCTGAATTAGTAAAAGCTATGGAAGAAAAATTCGGCGTATCTGCAGCTGCTCCGGTAGCTGTTGCTGCTGCTCCCGCCGGTGCTGCTCCTGCTGCTGCAGCTGATGATGCTGATGCAGAAGTAAATGTAGTTTTAGCTTCTGTTCCTGCTGATAAGAAAATCGCAGTTCTTAAAGAAGTTAGAGCTATCACCGGTCTTGGCTTAAAAGAAGCTAAAGATTTAGTAGACGGCGCTCCTAAAGCTATTAAAGAAGGCGTTAAGAAAGAAGAAGCCGAAGCTATCAAAAAACAACTTGAAGCTGCCGGCGCAACTGTTGAAGTTAAGTAGTTTGACATTTTGTAAAAAAATTCCGGCTTTATAAGAATACAAAGCCGGGATTTTTTTGTATAAAATAATTCTTGTTTCTTTACATTTTAATATTAGTGCGGTATCATCTTTTTAAGGGAGATTAAGTATGAAAACACAATTGGAAAATATCTATAATTCAGCTAAATCAGATATTGAAAACGCTCAATCCGTAAATGATATTGAAGAAATAAGATTAAAATATCTCAGCAGAAAAGGGGAATTTAATTCCATAAAAAAAGGGCTAAAAGACCTTTCTGATGAGGATAAGAAAATTATCGGTTCTCTGGCTAATAAAATTACGCAGGATTTAGAAGGACTGTTAAAGGAAAAATATGATATTTTTTATCAAAAAGAGCTGAATGAAAAGTTAGAGCACGAAAAAATTGATATAACTCTTAGCGGTAAATATATTTCCGAAGGCAGAGTCCATCCGCTTACGGAAACTACTAATGAAATTGTATCAATTTTCCAAAGTCTCGGTTTTTCGGTTGTTGCTCCCGAACTTTCACCTGAAGTAGAAACGGAATATTATAACTTTGATATGTTGAATGTTCCTAAAGACCACCCGGCAAGAGATGTTCAGGATACTTTCTATGTGAAAGACATGCCTGGAGTTGTACTCAGGAGCCAGACCTCAGGAGCACAAATTCACGTTATGGAAAATCAAAAACCTCCGATAAAGGTTATTTCACCCGGCAGAGTTTACAGAAATGAAAATATAAATGCCCGTAAGAATAACTTTTTCCATCAGATAGAAGGGCTTTATGTCGATAAAGGAATTACTTTCGGAGATTTAAAAGGTGTATTGAACGAATTTACCAGACTGTATTTCGGCTCTGCGCGCCCGACAAGATTTAGAAGCAGCTTCTTTCCTTTTACGGAACCTTCAGCGGAAGTTGATGTACAATGTATAATGTGTCAGGGCAATGGCTGCAGAACATGCAGCGGAACAGGCTGGCTTGAAGTTCTCGGCTGCGGGATGGTTCATGCAAATGTGTTGAGAGGTGTCGGAATTGATCCTGATGTATACTCAGGCTTCGCTTTCGGAATGGGAATTGAAAGACTTGCTATGTTGAAGTACGCAATCGATGATATCAGATTGTTTTTCAACAATGACAAGAGATTTCTTGAACAATTTTAATCAGAATAATTTTATTGGAAAATTTTATGAAAAAACTAATAATTTTACTGTTTATTTTGATATGCAGCTTGACTGTATATGCTGCTGACGGAGTCTTGATAAATGCCGGTGAAACAGAAAAACAAGAAAAGCATGTAAGTGAAATCGGATTCAGATTGTTAAATGCAAACGGTATTCCGACACGTGCGATATTTATTCTTGACAATTCTCGTGAAATAAATGCTTATTGCAGCAACTTCAACCGCTCTATTGTTATTTGCAGAGGTATATACACCAGATGTGAATCCGACGATGAACTTGCTGCCATAATAGGACATGAAATATCTCACAGTGTTGACAGCTATAAAGGGCTTTTTAGAGGCGCTATATCTTATTTAAACAGCTGGGTAACTCCGCGAAAATATGAATATAAAGCTGATAAAAGAGCTGTGGATTACATGGTTAATGCAGGTTACAATCCTGTTGCAATGATTATTGTTATGAATAAAAACTTTCCGCAAAAGCGCTATGAAGTTTTCTCAACACATCCTCTCTCAACAAGAAGAATGATGGAAGTATATGAGTATATCTATAAAAAATATCCTGAATATCTTGCAAATAATAAATACAGAAACAATCCGTATTATCAAAACTTTCTCTTGACATCACAGGAAAACAGAGCAAAATTTCAAGAAAAAATAAAAACTAATTCTACAAAAAAAATCCGATACAAATAATATGAAATTATTACTGATTTTAATGTTTTGTGTTTTCTTTATTTTATCACCGGTTTTTGCGACAATTACCGATGAGTTTGTTGAAAAGTCTTTAGATAAAAATCTTATCATAAGAGAATATAAACCGACTCTTATTATTGATGATTTTGCAGAAGCCAATAAAAATAAATCTGCACCACTAAAGAAAGTAGTAATAAGAGAAAGTATTCCGGTTATTAAAACAAAAAGAATAGCTGCTGCATATAAAATTAATGAAGATGAAAACAATATTGTAAGAATAAAAATAAAAGAAAGAATTTCTACAAAAAGCAAGCCCGAGGAAGGACAGAAAATTTTATTTACAACCGTGGATACAATAAAAATAAATAATAAAATCTATCCTGCCGGAACCACTGTAAACGGAAGAATTGAAACAATTTCTCAAAATGATATCTGGGGAGCGCCCGCCGAGATAATTCTCGGGAATTTTTCGATTGACGGTATTCCTTTATATGGAGAAATTAATAAAACCGGTTTTAATAATACTTTATGGGTAAAACCGCTAGCCTACGCAGGCGGAATTTTCTTCGGAACCGGATTTTTCTTTATGTTTCTTAGAGGCGGACATGCAAAAATAAAACCGGACGAAATATTTAGTTTACATTTTTGAATAACAATTTCTCCAGCCCGAGCGCAGTTTTTGTTTTAGCTAACCCGCCCTGGGAAGTCTCTTTTAAAAGCGGTGACATTAGCTGACCTGTAATTTTTAAAGTATCAACGACTTCATCTATCGGAATCTTACTCTCTACCCCGCATAACGCTAATTCTACAGCAGTTACCGCATGTATGGCAAGAAAAGCATTGCGCTTTATACAGGGTACTTCAACAAGCCCGCAAACCGGATCACAGGTAAGGCCTAAAATATTTTTCAACGCCAGTGCAGAAGCATTAAGAATTTGTTTTACACTGCCACCAAGCATTTCCGCAAGAGCACTGGCTGCCATTGCTGATGCCACACCGCATTCGGCCTGACAGCCTGCAACAGCACCTGCAAGCTGAACCTTATTGGAAATAATTAAACCGATTAACCCAGCCGTCAAAAGGCCGTTTATCTGAATGGTTTCCGGAATTTTGTTTTCTTCCGCAGCCGCAATAATAACTGCCGGAACAATCCCGCAGGAACCTGCGGTCGGACATGCGACAATCCTCCCCATACGCAGATTTTCTTCCGTTACGGCAAGAGCATATGTCGTAATTTTTTCAAATACACTTCCAAACAACGCACCGCGCTTTTTATAACCGTTTCGCAGTTTTTCACAATCGTCTCCGCACCAGCCGCTAATTGATTTTTCCGTTGATTTTAATCCGTGTTTTATTGAATCTTTCATCGCCAGTAAATTTTCTAGGACTTTTAAACGGATAACCTCGCCAGCTGTTTCCTGAAGCAAAGCTTCTTCTTCAAGCGCTATTTGATATACTGATTTATTTTCTCTGCAACATCTTTCGTTCAAATCTGAAAATGATAATACTGTCATTGTTTTAACTTCCTGATATTAGTTACAAAAAATACATCCTTTATTTTTTTAACCTCTTCCGCAATATCATCTCCAATAGGAATATCTAATGCTACATACATGGAAGCGGTACCGCCTTTTGAACTCCTGTCACAATGTAAAGACGCAATATTAACCTTTTGCTTTTGAATTATATCGCTGACTTTTGATATCATACCCGGTTTATCTTTATACATCAAAAGTAAAGTATGATAGCTTCCGTCAATATTCGCAGAAAAGCCGTTTATATTATTTATTCTTATTTCACCGGCACCAACAGAATCTCCCGATATAGTCATTTTATCATCCAAAATTATATCAACAGAATTCGGATGTCTTGAAATATCCTGCCGGTATTCATAAGAATATTTCACATCTCTTACAATATCAAAGATATTTTTTATACTTACATCATCAACCGAATAACCCAGAACTCCCGCTAAAAGTCCTTTATCCGTTCCGTGGCCGAATCCTGTCGTTGCAAAAGAATTATAAAGAATAAATTTAACTTTTGAAAAATTATCTCTGTAAATATTTCTTGCCATTAAACCAAGTCTTACTGCTCCTGCCGTATGCGAACTCGATGGCCCCGCCATTATAGGAGAAATTACGGAAAAAATGGATTTCTGTTCCATACTCTAATACTCAACCTCTTCCTTATCTTTTCCGGCATTTATATATCCGTCCATAATGCTGAACAAACTTTTTTGCCAATCGCTGCTTTTTTCTAAGAAAAAGTCGGCGCCGCGGGCTTTACATTGCTGTTCTATCTCTTTTCTCGGAGAAGCTGTAATTACACCGACTACAGTTTTTACGCCTGCTGCTACAGCCATTTTTTTCAATTCTGTCAATAAAATAAAACCTTCTCTCTCTGTCGGAATAAACAAATCCATTACGACATACTCATATTTCCGCTTTTTATATTTATTTACGGCATCATAAATTTCCTGAGAACAGTCTACATCATAATCAAACTGTGAAAGCAAAACTTTAAGCTGATAGGTAATTACACCCAAATCATCCACAATTAAAATTGCAGGCCCGCTTGGTTCCTCTTCTTCCGCTTGTACAGGTCCGATTGCTTTACTTGCTATTGGTTTCTTTGAATTTGCATTCAACTCTTTCAAAGTCTCTACGATATTAATAAGCTGCTTTTTTAAATCTACTAATTCAACATTTTGCGGAACTTTTGTATTAGTTATATTAAAAAAAAGTTCCAAAAATTCATTATCCAGATCAACCGTTGCCATACATTCTCCTGCTATATGATGATTATATCATATCGTAAAAAAAATTGTAAAGGCTTATCATTTGTTTGTATTATTTAAGTTTAAAGATTTTTGAAGTATAATTTTATGTATGAAAAAGCTGTTATCAATTTTATTATTCTTAATACTGTTATCGCCAGTATCACAAGCAGAAGAGACTCCTTTATTTAAACTTGGGTTGTTTAACAGCGATACACGACAAATAAGGTCTCTGCTTAATTCGCAGGTAAGATATGCAAATCGTACGAATTTTAATAAATTCATATCCACTTATGATAAAGATTATGTAAATTCGGATGGTTTTAATCTTGAAACATATTCAAAGCTCGTAAAAGATGTATGGGAATCCTATGACGATATAGAATACGATATAAAAATCAAAAATATTACCGTTAATAATGACAATACAGCAAAAGTGGAAGTTACGGAGACTTCTTATGCTGAAGTCCCTGTTGCAGCTCAAATGGATGGAGTTTTAACAAGCGAAGCTGATAGCGTATATTATTTAAAGAAAATTGACGGGAAATGGAAAGTTTGCTCGGATTCTGTTATCGCCGAGACAACATCTATGTTGTACGGTGAAGCGCGTGATTTGGACATAAAACTCTATGCACCAAAAGAAATTGAAGCTAATACTGAATATACCGCATCACTGGAATTTATTCCGCCGGATAATACCATTGCAATAGCTTCTATTGCTAGTGACAAAGTAGAATATCCTCAAAGACAGGCAAAAGAGGTTTTTCGAAAATTTCCCGAAGACAATATACTGGAAAGAATATTTGTTTCAAACGGAGATAATGTAAACGAGTATGTTATTGCTTCTATAGGACTTACAAAAGCAGATATAACCGATATAAGCATCAAACTGAGCCTTACCGGTTTTGGATACCAGATAACAAGAGTTAATGTAATTCCTCGAAAAACAGAGGAGCAAAATGTCAAAGATAAGTAAAATAATATATTTTTTTATTACTGTTCTATTTTTTGTATTGTTCGATTCTTATTTAACAAGCATAATAATTAATAATACCGATAATTTACCGCCAAATCCGGTTTTTGATTTAACATTTATTCAAAATACGGGCGCGGCATTCAGCATTTTACAGGATTCAAAGCTTTTTCTAATTATTTTTTCGGCAGTTGCGATTTTGTGTATAATTTTTTATTTAATAAAGCATATTTCAAGAATTTCGACTTTTACAATATTCTGGGTTTCAATACTCATTGCCGGTATTTTTTGTAATATGTATGAAAGAGTAATCTTTGGCTATGTCAGAGATTTTTTCCGCCTGACTTTTGTTGATTTTCCGGTTTTTAATATTTCTGATATTTTTATTAATCTCAGTGTTTTTGCTATAGTAGTTATAATTATTAAAAATGAAATTATTAATAGACGAAATAACGGAAGAAAAAAGAATTGATGCATATCTTGCAGATTATATGCAAGACTTTTCGCGCTCAAAAATTCAAGCAGAAATAAAAAAAGGTGCTGTACTTGTTAATTCAAAATCAGTAAAACCTTCTTATATTATAAAAGAAGGTGATTTGATAGAAGTTACACTACAAGATTTTAAAACATTTATTCCCGCAGAAGATATTCCTCTTGAAATTATTTGGGAAGATGAAAATATGCTTGTTGTAAATAAACCTTCCGGGATGCTTACTCATCCGACCGCAATTGAAACAACAGGTACTCTGGTTAATGCGCTTCTTTATAAATACGAAAATAATCTGTCAGACATAAATGGAGATTTCAGGCGCGGTATCATACACAGACTTGACAGAAATACTTCCGGACTCTTGATGATTGCAAAGAATAATGAGGCGCATAAATATCTTGTTGAAAAAATGAAACAGCGAGAAATTGAAAAAAAATATCTTGCACTGGTAAAAGGTATTATTGAAGAGGATAATTTCACTATTAATAAGCCGATAGGCAGAAATCCTAAACAACCTCACAAAATGTGTGTGTTAGAAGGAGGTAAAGAAAGTATATCAGAAATAAGAGTTCTGGAAAGATTCAAAACCGCAACTCTTGTCGAAATTAAACTTATTACAGGGAGAACTCATCAAATAAGAGTTCATATGGCCAGTATCGGACATCCTGTATACAATGATACATTATATGGCTTCGGAAAAATGAAAATAAAAACAGAAGAACAGGTTCTGCAATCTTATAAACTCAAATTCCCAAAACCGTTTGACAACGAAATTATCTCTCTTGAAATACCGAAAGATGAAAAAATTTGTAAAGTACTGGAAGTTCTAAATGATACTTCTTTTTAATCTTTCAGAACGATTTTCGCTTAACAGATTTTTCAATTTCATAATTGCTTGAGCGTGTAATTGTGAAATTCTTGATTCTGAAACATTTATAGCTTCGCCGATTTCTTTCAGCGTCATGTTTTCATGGTAATAAAGAACCATTATAGTTCTTTCTCTCTCCGGCAGTCTTTTCAAAGCATTCTCCAGTTCTTTTTTTACATCTTTTTCTTCTAATTCTTCATGCGGAGCTAAATTATGAGAATCCTGAATTGTATCAATAATCTCAATATCTCCGTCAGTTGAACCTTTTTTATCATATATTGATGTAACAGTTGTATCATCTGATAACAATTGCTCGACTTTTTCCTTTTCTATCCCTAAATAGTTGGCAATTTCCGTATTTGTAGCCGCACGCCCGAATTGTTTCTTTAATTCTTCCTGCGCTTCTTTTACATCTTTTATTTTCTTTCTGACACTTCTTGGCAGAAAATCTTGAGAGCGGATTTTATCAATAATATTTCCGCGGATTCTGACCAGTGCATAGGTTTCAAACCTTGCCCCCATTTTAGGTGTATACTTTTCAACCGCATCAATTAACCCTTCTACGCCATAACTGGCAATATCTTCATATGAAAATGTAGGCGGAAGTGCAACTTTTACACGGCCGACAACATATCTGGTAAGATAAATGTACTGGAGGATGAGGGCATCACGAAGATCTTTATTAGTTTTGTCTGCAAAATATTGAGCCCACATTTCTGCCAGCTCTTCATTTGTTGCACGCTTGATTTTATTGTAAGATGTGTCCTGTTCCATCCCTCTGTCCTAAAACATGTCTCATTCTATTGTAACGTTTTATTAAGAAATCTCTATCCTATATTTAAATGAAATTATTAAGATTTGTTACAGTTTTTATTTTTACCCTAAAGTTTTTCAGAATTATGCCGATAACCAGAATAAGTGTTAGATAAGTTGTATTGAAAGGAGACAAAAATAATGAGCAGTATCAATGTTAGATTGGCTGACGGCACACAATTAACTATCAAAGAAGGTCAAAGTTATGAAGAATTAACCAAGGATAAAAATCTTGCGAAACTTGCCCCTCTTTTTGATTTAATAGACAATTCAAATACAGCGAAAGGCGGCGATAAGCGCGTCGGAGCAGACGAGCTTGCTCTCATTGATAAAGCTTTAAAGAAAATGAATGGAGATTTTGATAATTATGATATTGCAAAATATTGTGAAGATTATCATAAATCAGGCAATGACCTTGAGACATTTATAAACACCC
>CALUPJ010000047.1 GCA_944322555.1 Candidatus Gastranaerophilales bacterium
CTAAAGTTCAAAAAATGTATGCCAGCAAGCAAACACAGTTGGAAAAAACTGCACAACTTTGGCAAAGCCAAATGAAGAACAGCATATATAACTCATTGGGATTGGGTATGCAGAACCAAATGTTCAATCCTATGAGCGGTGGTATAACATCATATGTTGCGAATATGATGGGCGGTATGCTTTATAATGGCGGTAAACAAATTACTTTAGGTGACAAAACAATTTCATCATTCTCTGAAGCAGAATACAACCGAATGATGTCAGATTATATGACTACCGGTTTGCGTGAGAATTTGAATGATGATAAGAAAGGGTCTGGCACATATGGTAATAATAAATACAATAAAGCTCAGGTAGAAGCATTTATGTATGCAATGCAAACGGCACAAGAACAACAGCAGCAAGCACAGTTTATGGCTCAACAAATGAGCAATCAATATCAAGCAAATGTCTCTGTTTGGTTAGAAGCGGCACAGGCACAATTAGAAGAAGAACAAAATGCTGCATTGTTACCGTTAGAAGCTGAAGAAACAGAAATAGAAGCAGATAACACTACTTGCGAGACTCAGTTAGCAGATGCCAAAGCAAGATTGGAAAGCATCAAACAAGCTTGCAGCGAAGGTATAAAAGAATCAGCACCGTCATTCGGTTTAGGTTAATAACAATTATTATAATAATTGACAACGCCCGCTCAAAAGAGCGGGCGATTTTGTTAGTCGTTAAACTTCTATGGGTTGATCCAAAGACTTTATTGATATATCAACATTATCAGGGAAAACCTGTTTCATATGCGATACCAAATCGTTGGTTGAACTTACCCAGAATAGCGGAGAAGTCAGAATTTTTGTACTATATCCGTTAATCGGCGGAAGTTTAAACAAGACCGGATCATCTCCGTGATGTTTTGCTAAAATATTTTTTATACCACATAGTTCTTGATAATTCACTTCTTTTTTTAAATTTACCGTGACAATATTGGCATTTTCAACAGATTTAACATTATCAATCAGTATGCTGACTTGATTTTCTCCGCGATGTTGAACCTTGCCGGTAATAACTGCTTTATTATCCAACTGTAGAATATCACCGAATTCTAGCAGTTTTTTATGGAAACATACACAATCGGCTTTTCCAGTCAAATCTTCAACAGTAACAAATCTTAAGAATTTTGTAGGATCTTTCTTTGTAGGAATTTGTCTGGTTGCAGTTATTAAACCGCATATGGTTACTTCTTCCTCTTCTTTTAATTCATTTAATTCCGAAATTCTATGCGTCATTAGGAATTGCAGTTTATCTCTTATTGAGAACAAAGGATGTGAAGTAACGTAAAAACCCAGAAATTCTTTTTCAAACTGTTGAATTTCTTTGTCCGAATATTCTTCTTCACTGCCTAAAAGTTGGTACTGAGCATTTGCGAAATCATCATCAGCCCCCATGGCGGCAAACAAGCTTACTTGCCCCATGGCACGGTCTTTAGCTTCTTTATTTGTAACATCCAAAATATGCTCTATATTATTAAACAGTTGTTTTCTGCTTTTTTCAATATTACTGAATGCACCGGCTTTTATAAGACCTTCAAGAGATTTTTTATTTACGAATTTTGCGTCAACACGTTTGCAGAAGTCAAAAATACTCGTAAATTCTCCGTTTTCTTCTCTTTCTTTAATAATAGCTTCAACGACAGGTTCCCCCACTTGCTTTATTGCCGCCAGACCGAATCTGATATTATCTCCGTCAGGGGTATATTCCAGATATGAGTGGTTTATATCCGGCGGAAGAACCTTGATATTGTATTTTTGGGCTTCTTCTATATAAAGCTGCGTTTGGTCTTTATTATCAGAAACACTGGAAAGCAAAGCGGAAAGATACTCAACAGGATAATGACATTTTAAATATGCGGTTTGATAAGCAACAAATGCGTATGCTGCCGAGTGTGATCTGTTAAAACAGTAGGATGCAAAAGCTTCAATTTGCTCAAATAAAGCAGTAGCATCTTCAGGTTTCATACCGTGCCTTGATGATGCACGCTCTACAAAACGGCCTTTTTGTTTTTGCATTTCCTCTACTTTTTTCTTACCCATCATCCTTCGGACAATGTCAGCTTCTCCGAGTGAATAATCTGCAAGAGTTTGGAAAACCTGCATAATTTGTTCCTGATATACAATCGTTCCGTATGTATCTTTTAAAATTGGCTCCAGCAGCGGATGTGCAAAAGTTACTTGCTTAAGTCCATGCTTTCTGGCAACAAACTCATCAACCATACCTGAACCGAGAGGCCCCGGACGAAATAGAGCAACCAAAGCGCCTAAATCTTCAAAGACGTCAGGTTTAAGCCTTTTTACCAGATTTATCATACCTTGCGATTCAAGTTGAAAAACTCCGACAGTTTCTCCGCGGACAAGCATTTGATAAGTTTCTTTGTCGTCAAGCGGAATATTATTGATATCAATATCAACCCCTCGGTATTTTTTCACCATATCGACGGTTTTGTATATCATCGTAAGGTTTCTTAAGCCCAGAAAATCCATTTTCAGCAGAGACAAAACTTCCGTTACTTCATGCGGCGGATATCCGGTTTGAACAATTCCGTCTTTAGAAGGCTGTACAGGAATTATTGTATCTAGAGGTGCGTGAGAAATAATAACCCCGGCAGCGTGGGTACCCGTCCCGCATTTCAAACCCTCAATTGCCATTGACATATCAATAAGTTTCTTAAAACTTACGCTTTTTCCGGTTTCGGGATTAGGTATTTGATAATCTTCATCATAAAGTTTACGCAGTTCAGAGCCTTCTACCTGAATTGCATCTTTTATCCATTTAGCCTTGGGGTTCGTTGCCTGTGCAAGTTCTATTGCAGGTTCAATAAGTCCGGTTAATCTGTTACTTTCAGCAAACGGAACTTTTAAAATACGAGCAATACCTTTGAATGCAGCCTTCGGAGCGTACGTTGAAAATGTAATAATCTGACACACGTGGTCTTCGCCGTATTTTTGAGTTACATAATCAATAACCTGACGTCGTTTTTCAATACAAAAGTCAATATCAATATCAGGCATTGTATAGCGTTCTTCGTTCAAAAACCGTTCGAACAACAGATTATGTTTTATGGGGTCAAGGTCAGTAATTTCAAGAGCGTATGCGACAACACTTCCGGCAGCTGAACCTCTTCCGGGGCCGACAGGGATATTATGAGTTTTAGCATAATGAATAAAATCCCATGTTATTAAAAAGTATGCCGGAAAGCCCATTTTATTAATAACACCAAGCTCGTAATCCACCCTTTTTTTTAGTTCGGGCGTAACTTCTCCATATCGCTTTTTTAAACCTTCATATACAATGCGCTCAAGATAAGTCTCGTTTGTATATCCATCAGGAACATCATAATGCGGAAGCGGCGCATTCCCGAGTTCTATTTCTATATGACATTTTCCGGCGGCATCTTCGGTGTTTCTAACACATTCTTCAAACATCTCATCATCCAGCCAGGAAAACGCTTTTCGCATTTCTTCTTTTGATTTGATATAAAATTCATTGTTAGGAAAATGAAATCTGTTAGGGTCATCTTTATCGGCATTAGTTTGTAAACATAATAAAGAATCCTGGGCATCTGCGTCTTCGCGCCTCAAATAATGCGAGTCATTTGTTATAATCATTTTTATATCCAGCTCGCGCGCAATCTTTATTAAATCGGGATTTGTCCGCTTCTGCTCTTCCAGATTGTGATCCTGAAGCTCAATATAATAATCATCTCCGAACAGTTCTTTATATTTTGCGGCCGTTTCTTTGGCTTTTTCATATTCTTGTTTTAACAAATGCTGCAAAACTTCTCCCCCGAGACAGGCGGAAGTACATATCAAACCTTCGTGATACTGCTTCAAAAGCTCAAAATTAATACGCGGTTTATAATAGAACCCCTCGCACCACGCTGTAGAAACAAGCTTAATTAGATTTTTATATCCGGTTGCATCTTTGCAGATTAAAATCAAGTGGTATAAAGGGTTATGAGCATTGTCATGTACGTGAATATCTCCATCATGAACATAAAATTCGCATCCTATAAGAGGGTTTATTCCCGCCTCTTTAGCTTTCTCATAAAATTCTATTGCCGAATACATAACCCCGTGGTCGGTAACAGCAATGGCAGGGAGCTCATTATCAACGGCATACTTAACTAAATCCCCGATTCTTATTGTTCCATCCAAAAGCGAATATTCTGAGTGGATATGTAATGGTATAAACTTCGACATACTACAAAATTAGCACATAAACATATTAAGGTTTGTAAAATTTTTTATCCTTTAAAACATTTATAACAAAATCCAAAGCCCCCTGTTGAGCTTTAAAGACTTCAACTCCTGCTTTGGAAGTTTTTTCATAAAAATCCTTATCGCCGAGCAGTTTATCTGCAATATTTATAAGCTCTACCTCCGTTTTTACGACAAATCCGGCTTGCGCATTCTGAATTATTGCGTATATGTCTTTAAAATTATGTATAGAAGCTCCGGATATGACAGGCTTACCAAAAATAACCGCTTCAAGGGGGTTATGCCCGCCTGTTTTATTAAAACTTCCGCCAATAAAAGCTATGTCAGAAAATGCAAACATTTTCCCCAGCTCGCCCATTGTATCCAGTATCATAATGTCATTATCAGCAAGAGACGCGCCTGTTGAGCGTAAACAATACTCTTTTAGAACAGATTTTACTTCTTCAAGCCTAGTTAAGTGTCTCGGAGCAATTATGAACTTCAAATCTTTATATTTGGATTTCAGTTTCTTATATGCATTATAAACAATCTCATCTTCACCGGAATGAGTTGAAGCTGCAAGAAATACTCTTCCGCCTTTTTCAAAATCAAAATCTATTTCTGGCGGTGTAATATCAAATTTTAAATTATTCATTCTTTTTGTTGTATCAGTATTTGCACCGAGAGCGAGAAACTTATGCATATCTTCCGTACTCTGGGTAAATATACCGCTATAATTCTTTAAAAGCGGTTTAAAAAAGAATTTCAGTTTTTTATAAGAATTAAATGTTCTGTCGGAGATTCTTCCGTTTATTATATACAGGTTAATATTACGTTTCTTACAGCCTGCTGCAAAGAACGGCCAAATTTCCGTCTCAGCCATTAGAACATCGTCAGGGTTAATTTTATTTAAAAACCTGTTTACACATTCAGGCGTATCAAACGGAAAATATGTAATAAAATCCACAGAATCAGAAAGTTTTTTACGCGCAATTTCCTGTCCTGTATTTGTTCCGGTAGTTATTACTATTTTAGCCTCGGGAAAAGTTTCCCTTGTTTTCTTCACAAGTTTTTCAATCGCATTTATTTCGCCTACGGAAACGCCGTGAAACATTATTACTCGATTTCCTGACAAATCAGGGGAGGCAAAATAACCTGCTTTTCGATTAACGTCATCGTCAGAATAACCTGCCTTTTTATGAGCATAAACAAGAATCGGATATATCAGTTTATAAACAGCATCGCTAATTAGACCAATCATTTATTTCCCTCAACAAGAATATATTTTCTTCCTTTATCTATAACCCTGTAATTTAAGGTTTCGACATCTTTGTCTATCTTTTTTTCAGGTAAGATAACAAGATTATTATTTTTAGCCAGAGCCTCTTTTAAGTCTCCGATATCGAAATCTTTTCCGTAAACTACCTGTTTCCCGCCGTAATAAATCAGTGAATATTTATGCGAGAACTTATAACAGGTCAAATCTTTATCATTTTCTTTTGCATATTGAGCGAATTTTATCAAATCATCCTGACCGAATTTGTAATCAATATTGAAAAACTTTTCGGTTCCGAAAGCGGAAAGTGCCGCCATAAAAATCACATATGTGAAAAATACACCTATATAACGTTCTTTCTTTGCAAATATTATTGAAAAAATTCCGCCGAAAAGAAATAATACCACACACAGAGGTTTTGCATCCGCGATATCATAATTCAATTGACAGGGTAAAAATAAACCGGTAAACATGGCGGCGACTGCTGCGGCAACGAGTACACCGCCTAAAACATAAACGGATTTATTAATAATTCTGCCGTACTCACCTCTTTCAATGTAATTTGCCCAAATATATCCGCCAAGACAAGCAAGAGAGGGATACACAGGTAATACATATGTTATAAGTTTTGTTTTTGAAACAGAAAAGAATAATAAAGTGAATATTACGATTATCCCGTTATAAAGCAAAAATCTTCTGGTATCGGTTAAACAGTTAAATTCAAAGTCTTGTTTGAATATTTTCCTGATAAGAACCGGCAATGTTGATATTATCCACGGAAAAAATCCCCAGAGGATTGTCAGCAAATAGAAGTAAAACGGCTGTTGACGTCCCAAATCTTTTGAGCCTATAAACCTTGAGACATGATGCTTCATTACATATTCATTGAAAAAGAGCGGATCATGCATTTTTAACATTATAATATGCCAGGGTAATGTTATTAAGAAAAATAATATAAAACCTACTACAAAATATTGGGGCCTGAAAATTTCTTTAAATTTTTTTGACACAATTGCAATAAAAAACATTGAGCCAAAAGGAACCACGAAACCTGGAATCCCCTTTGCCATAACGGCAAGTCCTGAAAATATATAAAACAGCCACCAGAAATATTTTTTGTTTTTTTCTTCGCAAAAAAGCGTAAGCATTCCAAAACACAGAGAAAACCATATGCAAGTCGAGACAACAATATCAAGGATTGCAAACTTGGAAAGTATCAGAAATTCAAGCGAAGTTGCAAGAATAAGAGCGGAAACTACACCATAAGTCCTTGATATAACTTTTCTTCCGATAAAATAAGTTAAAAAACCGCACAATGTTCCGTATAAAGCAACAGGAAATCTTGCAGTAAATTCCGTTACCCGTCCGAATAAGGCGAAAGACAAACATTCTCCCCAAAAATATAAAGGAGGTTTTTCAAAGAAAAATTCTTTGTTCAAATATAGAGTTAAAAAATCTTTGGAGTGAAACATATCCTTTGCCATTGACACATATCTGGTTTCATCCACATCCATCAAAGCATAGGCCCATATATTGTGAAAAAATATAAAATAGAATAAAACACCCAAACCCAGAATTGTAAACAGTTCCTGATGCTTAAAAACAAATTCTTTAAATTTTGTCATACTACCCCTCTCCGCTATTCTATACAGTTTACCATAAAAAACAAAAAGGAGGAATGTATGAGAATAGGGAAAAATTTATTTCAGCAGGGTAGACTAAAATCTGCTCAACAATACTAAAATGTCATCCCGAATTTATTTCGGGATCTTGCAGAAAAACAAGTAAAATGCCAAGCTGGTAAGATGCTGAACCGAGTTCAGCATGACAAAACAATTTATCTTGGACAACAGTGGAATTCATTTCAGCATCTTAACGGTGCAGTATTTCTCGCACTGTTCAGCTCTGTAGCTCTGTAGGGTAGACTAAAATCTGCTCAACAATACTAAAATGTCATCCCGAATTTATTTCGGGATCTTACAGAAAAACAAGTAAAATGCCAAGCTGGTAAGATGCTGAACCGAGTTCAGCATGACAAAACAATTTATCTTGGACAACAGTGGAGTTTATTTCAGCATTTTATCGGTGTAGGATTTCTCGCACTGTTCAGAACCTTATCAGCTCAGTATGGTAGACTAAAGTCTAC
>CALUPJ010000048.1 GCA_944322555.1 Candidatus Gastranaerophilales bacterium
TGCAGCAGATGGTTTAGAAGCTCGGCTCGGTGCCGGAGACGGCATTGAAACTTTTCTTTTCGGATCATTAACACCGCCGCTTCTTGAATTCATATCCGAACGGTTTTTTGTATTAGGATCTCTCGGCTGTGCCTCTTTATCCACTAATACAAATTCAATGTCTTTTTTTAGCTGTGCTTCAGGTTTCTTAAATAAACTCAAATTTATACCCATAAGAGCCAAAGCTATTGTTATAAGCCAAATTAACAGAACTACAGCAGGATGAAGAGCCGTAGAAATTGCAAAAGAACGTCTTATGGGAATAACTTCCGGCTTACTTGTTACAATGGAAGGAAGTACGTATTCCTTTTCGACTTTTTCCTCATCTTCGTCTAGTATAAAATTGTTCCTGTTAATCAATGACACTTTAAAATTCTCTCTAATATTACTTTATAAGAATAATAGGTCCGCAGCTAATTTAAATTAACCTACTTACTAATTTTCATAACTATAGCTTGATGCCGAAACCGTTATAGGTTGTGTCAGCATAAGGTCAATGCACGAGTTTGCTGGAATTTCCACGTCATTACCTTTGTCAAGCACTGATTTTATTAAACCGCCGCCTGCACCGACAGCAGTTCCCAGAGCCGCTCCTCTGCCGACATCACCTCCGGCCAGCGCTCCAAATACCAGTCCCGATAAAGCTCCTGCCGCACTGCCGCCAGCAAGATCTTTTGCATATTCTTTTGTCACATCCATTTTTGTGCCTCCGATAAGAACTCCGGTTGAGTCATCTGTTTTGATAACTGCAGAAATCGGGATTTGAGTTCCATACGGTGTATATATCTGTGTGAAACGGATGCACAATTTTCCGTTCATACTTCCACGTTTTGCTTTTGAAGCTTCTATTACGGTTCCTGTAACAGAACTGCCGGCGGGTGCAATAAGCTTGTTGTTATAATAAAAATCCGAATTAAGCACCATGCTGACGCTTTGGCCTACGGCAGCCGTAGCGGAGGAAATCGGTGTTGTCAATAATGCTGGAAGAGAAGTCCCTGCCGGAACCATTACGACATTACCTTGTAAAGGCTGGTTTACACTGTACTGCATCGGTTGTTGATAATAATGGCTGTCATATACAGGGGTGGTTTGGGTCTGTTGATATGAGTAATTGGATTCCGCAAAAACGGTATTGAAAACAAAAACGGGTGCTAATACCAAGCCGGAAATTATCTTATTCTTCATAAACAACCCTCCCCTATATTAACATTTTATTATTAATCCTGAATTTGTCAATTTATTAAAGTATGTGACATGTGAATCGGTGCAACCAATACTATAATAAGATTTGCACCTGAGGCGATTGTTAAGTGTTCTCCCATTCTTCGTTCACCGCCCGGAACTGCCTGCAGAACTCCCATTGCCCTGAACATTGTCCAACGCTGATAATGCGGAATTCTGATATACTTAGCGGGAGGAGTCAGTTCTCCTCCTAAAATATTATTATTTGCACTGTATATATATGATTTTATAGGAATTTCAAAACCATCTGCCAGATACATTTTATTTACGAAAATACGCATTGCAGCATTTGTGCCTATTATCGGTTCGTTTTTCTTTTCAATATATCCTTTTAATTTTGTACCTTCAGGTATTACATTTTTATCAAACATAAAGATATCTGATGTAGTTGAAAATTCAACCTCATCCCCTTCTTCACAATATGCAGTTGAAAATTCCTGCAGCGAAATAACTGGTATATGAGTTCCGGCAGGGATATCAAATTCATCGTAATCTCTTAATTGCGGAGCTGCTGCAAATACAGTTCCTATAGCCAGCAAAATAGTTAATACCGAAAGAATTTTCTTCATAGTATTTATTATAATATTTCTGTGAAAATTGTCTATATTTCTTCATTTTCTTTTAAATATTCTTTAACAAGGTTTATAGGCGTTGCAAATCCTATTCCGATATTTGAAATATTATTGTCGGGATTATATATAGCCTGGTTAATACCGATAATTTCGCCTTTTGTATTTAATAACGGCCCTCCCGATGATCCGGGATTAATTGCGGCATCTGTTTGTATACGGTTCTTTGCATAATCAATCCTTGAAATAATACCCTGCGTCAAAGTCCCGCTAAAACCGAAAGGGTTACCTATGGCCAGTACTTTTTCTCCTACTTTAATTTTTTCGGAATTACCGAGTTTAACTGTCTTTAAATCTTTATCCGCATCTATCTTCAAAAGTGCAATATCTTTATTTTCGCCGAGATGTTTCAACACCCTGGCATTATAATTTTGTCCGTTATTCATTGTTACAACGACGGTTTTACCAATATCTATAACATGAGCACTGGTTAATATTATTCCGCTTTTATCTATAATACAGCCTGTTCCGCATGATAAGCCGTCAGATAGCTGAGAATCAACCGTAACAATTGCCGGATTAATTTTTTCATAAATCGATACGGCTCCTCTGTCCATACGCCCAAATGCACTGACAGGTAACATATAAGCGACGGATATTAAGACTGATACTATTTGTTTAAACATATTTATGACCTCATGAAGAATTTTGCCAAAATTCTTTTGCGCTATCAATTCTCCGTATTAATTACTAATGGTCTATATATTGCCTGTTTTCAAATTTTAATGTATAATGAACGAGATGTTTTATCACAATCGACACAAAAGGAGAAAAATATGTCAAGAATTGAAAGTTTTAAAAGAGCTTTAACTGAAAAAAGAGCCGTAAAAATTATTGCCGGTATTGATAATTTTGATGCAAAAAAAGTAGAAAAAGTTGTAAAGTCAGCGACTTGCGCGGGCGCTACTGCTATTGATATTTGTGCGAACCCTGATATTATTGCTATGGCAAGAAGCATGACAGATTTGCCGTTATTTGTATCGTCAGTAGAGCCGCAAGAATTGGCTCATGCGGTAATTCTTGGTGCAGATGCTATTGAGCTTGGTAATTTCGATGCATTATATAAAAAGGGACAAACGTTTTCCGCAGCAGAAGTTCTGGAACTCGCAAGACAAACCGTTGAACTTGTCGGAAATGACGTATTCTTCTGTGTTACCATTCCAGGAGAATTAGAAATTGCGGAACAGATTGAGCTTGCAAGAAATTTAGAAGCTCTCGGTGTTGATTTAATACAAACTGAAGGACATTTTTCTAAAGAAATGCCGTCGGATGGTGTCAGAGGGCTTATAGAACGTGCGGAACTTACAATTTCTAATACAATAGAACTTTCAAGAAATATTGAACTTCCTATAATGACTGCAACCGGAATTAATCCGACTACTGCAGCTTTAGCATTTGCAGCAGGAGCTTCCGCTATAGGATGTGGATCTTGCGTAAATAAGCTTGATTCAGAGATTTCAATGATTGCAGTTTCAAAGAAATTAATAGAGATAGCTGAGAATAATGCTCAATACGCAGTAGAATTGGTATAATTATATAATTTAAAAGCCCCGTCTCAAATAGAGGCGGGGCTTTTGTTTTGCTCCGACATGCCATTTTTTGTTTGTAAAGTTTTGTAACGATTTTCGGGAAAAGGCTTCAAATCATTAAAGTTTTTGGAAAAAATGCCGTAAATCATGTAAAGGGACAATCAAAAGGAAATTAAAAAATGGGAATGGCAGCGTCGCAAGCTCGTTTGCTTGCAATTACAGCACAAATACATGATACGGAGTATAAAGCTCAAGCTATTCAAAATGCTAAAGTTCAGCTGGCTACTCAGTCTGATAATGCCTATGAAGAATACTTAAATGCTCTAGACGCTACCACTTTGACTGTAAAAGATGCTAACGGCCAAAAGATTGTTGCAAATTTCAATACATTATGCGGAAAAAATGCTGTTGAAACAGGTGAAAGATATGCATTACGTACAAACAGAGGTCAACTTATTGTTACTGATGAAGTAAAAGAAGGCTATGATGAGTTCATGGAGTATGTTGGTGAAAACAATCCGCA
>CALUPJ010000049.1 GCA_944322555.1 Candidatus Gastranaerophilales bacterium
CTCCCGTAGGAGTATGGGCCGTGTCTCAGTCCCATTGTGGCTGATCATCCTCTCAAACCAGCTACTGATCGTCGCCTTGGTAGTCCATTACACCACCAACTAGCTAATCAGATGCAGACTCATCCCAGAGCACCGGAGTTTTCAAGAATACCATCACAGGTACGCTCATATGGGGTATTAGCAGAAGTTTCCCTCCGTTGTCCCCCGCTCTGGGGCAGATTCTCTACACATTACTCACCCGTCCGCCACTGTCCTTGATAGCAAGCTACCAATTCTCGTTCGACTTGCATGTATGAAGCACGCCGCCAGCGTTCGTCCTGAGCCAGGATCAAACTCTCCATTGTCAGAAAAGTTATGTCCATATATATACGCATCTCGTTAGCTCACGCCAAAAACGCATTGCTCACACAATACAAATAGGCGCAAAACGGATACGCATACGCTCGAACTTCATTTCGTTGTCCATCTTTTGCGAATTAACAAGTTTTTTCGTCTTTAGCTATTCTGTTGTCAAGGTGCAAGTTCTTACATAACTCCTGCACAAACAGGTAAAACTTTCTTTTCTTTACTTCACTTATATTGCTATTTATATAAAAAGTAAGGGTTTAAATTTGTGTTGACGCCTGAATACTAAAATCTTCCTCAGGCTGCGCTTTGCGCTATGTCCACACCGGAGGTGTCCTCTCCGAACATTTCTATCTTATATCGTCAATTTTTATTGTCAACAGTTATTGACTTAATTGTTCATTTGCTATTTACATTTCGTTACATTGACGATATAAGATTTTCAACGTTCAAATTTATGCGCTACGTTTATATTTCGGCATTCGGTGGTGTCCTTCCGATAAATCGGCTACCGTTGGCACCTTAGTGTAAATCATTTTCTTTACGCACTTCAACAGCGCGTTCCATTATTATAAAATAGAAAATTTTAAAAATCAAGTAGCATTTTTACATTTTTTTACATATTTTTTTATATTTATTTTAAGTAATCAGATGCTTTTATTGTTTGTCTTTCTCTTTCATCCGCTTTAAAGAAATCTAATGTTTTTATATTCATCATTCTGGCAAACAGTGAAGAAGGAAAAATCTCTACTGCGTTTTTAAGTTCGTTAGCTGCGGAATTATAAAATCTTCTTGCCGCTGAAATATGTTCTTCCACTTCATTATACGTTAACATGGAGGTTTTCATTGTTTCGTCGGATTTAAGCTGGGGATAATTCTCAACCGCTACAATAATCTGTCCCATTTTTTTTGCAATTTCTCCGTCCAGAGCAATCTTTCTGTCTATATTTTCAAAATTAGCGGGAAGCTCTGCCACTTTCGTCCTTAATTTTGTAACTTCTTCCATTAAACCGCGCTCATGCTCCATAAACTTTTGTGCAATTGTCAAAATATTGGGAATTAAATCATATCTTTTCTTTAGCTGCACATCAATTGAAGAAAATGCCTCCAGAGCTTTGTTTCTTTTTTTTATTAATGATACATAAACACTGTACATCCAGAGAATAATTACAGCTGCTGCAACTAAAATAACTAAATTTGAACTCATAATCTACCTCATATTTTTAAATACACAATTATATTAATAGCAGATTCTTTAGATTAAGAAATCCTGTATTTAATATATATTGCCGTAAGCCCAGTATGTACGCAATACTTTTTTTACATAATTCTTCGTTTCAGGATAAGGGATTTGCTCAATAAACTCATCTGTGTCATTATAGACAAGTTTTGAAAACCAATTTGTAACCGAACCTATACCGCCATTGTATGCTGTTATTACGTAAATATCTTTTCCGCCGAGCATGCGTTTCAGGCTTGTATAATAAAGACTTCCGGCTGTTATATTTGCAACTTCCATATTCAAGTCTGAAGGCAGGTTATGTTTTTTTACAACTTCGTTATAAGTTGCCGGCATTAGCTGCATTAGGCCTTTTGCACCGACATGACTGGTAACAAAAGGATTGAAATGACTTTCTTCTTTTAATATTGCCTGCAATATAATAGGATTATTGTCACCCTTAACTTTATCCACTATGTCATAATAATGCGTCGGATATACAAGGCGCCACCTTAAGTCATCAAACGGGGGTTTTACACTAAGCTCTTCCATTGCATTCCTTGCAAGAACCGCCGATATTGTATAGTTTTCTTTTTCATACGCTATCCAGCTTTGTATAAATTTGTCTTTTTTGCAAAGCTCCTCGACAAGGTCATAGTCTCCGAGATAGGCAAGTTTCACAACCAAATTATTGTCCAGAGATTTTTTATACGGAAAAACAACAGGTTTCGGATTTAATTCTAAAAACGGAAGCAGACCATCCTCTTTATTAAGATTATAATTGGCTCTAAAAGCATAGTAGGAATCCGGATATTTGTTCAAAACCTGTTTGTAATAAGAATCTGCACTCTCATAATGTTTAAGTTTAAAAGCAATTTTCCCCATAAAATACGTAACGGCAGGACTTGATTTAACATTCGGAAACTTTTTCATATGCAAAAAACCAAGTCTTTGTGCATCGTAATATTTCTTTTGCAGGTATTTCGCCATAAACAAATTGTATAAAGAATCTGCCGAGAATTGACCATTCGGATATTTTTCATAGAGAGTTCTATAGCATGCTTCTTTATGATTATTCTCGACAACTTCGTTACAATTAAGATATGCTATATAATCTCCGCCTGATGCTATTTGCCCGAGAGAAACAAGCTTTGAAATACCATCTTTTCTGGTCGGAAATGCAGCGACATAATTATCTATGACTTCATATATATCTTCCGGAGCTGTATTTGCAGAATGTTTTTTTAACCCGAGTTCAGTATAATAATTACCTTTTTCTTTATTGCCCAGTTTATATTCATTCTTCGCAAAATCAGACCAGCTTTCAGCCAGAGTTGTTTTATTTAACTGAATTTTTGCTTTTTCATATTCACCGTTTGCATAATAAGCTTTTGCTATTAGAAGGTTATCATAATTAGTAAGTTTGGGAGATAATTTATTTATCTCGTCAATTGAATTTAGAGAATAGCGTCCCTCTGCAGATTTCTCCAAATATGTTTTAAAATGAATCAGAGCTCGCTCTTTTGATTTCTCGACTCTTTTTTTACTTTTGGACGGATTTGAAAGCTCTATAAGCCCCAGATAATATTCTGATGCAATTGCATAATCACTGGAAGGATATTTTTTTATAATCCGCTTAAAATGTTTTTTAGCATTTTTATCTTTTATATCAAACATCAGGCATGCCATACTGTATTCACTAATAGGTGCAATTGATGACTTGGAACCGGAACGTACTATCCGATTATATTTTTTTATTGCAAGCTCTTTATTATCTATATTTGTTGCACAACGGGCTTGTCTGAACAAAGCCGGAGATTTTAGTGTAGAGCCGGAAGGAACTTTCCCGAAATCCTGATATGCCTGTTCAAAGTTCCCTTTTTTATATGCTTCCAGGGCTGTTGAATAATTTTCTACACCTCTTGATTCTGAAGAAGCGTGATTATATATAAAATAACCTAAAGTAAATATTGCCAAAAATATAACAATATATAAATCATACTTTTTCCTGCTTCTTCTCATTCAACTTTATCCCAACTGTATATTAAACTCTTTTAAACCTAAAAGACTAAAGATATCTCTCTAATGTTATTTTAATATAGATTTATGGAAAAAGAAAATCCCGTAATAAAAAATTACATTTACTCATCCGAAAAACGTTTAATAGGAGAATCTATACCGCCTATTTATCCTGAAAATTTGAAATATCATACACTCTCAATGCAAAATAAGGATTACGTTTTCCTTTTTCTTTTATAAACACCACAAAAGTATCATCAAAATAAAAGTATCTGGGTTCCAAATCCGGCATAAGAGATGTTGTCTTAGCGGTAATTGCAGCTTCACTCTTCAACTGAACCCCGGTATTATCCATATTAAAGCGTATCGTTTCCAATGCTTTATCTATAATCAAATTAGTTCCCTTGATTCTCTTTCCGCAGACTTCATCAAAAGACTTCTCTTCAAAGAACTTAAGATTCGGGACTTTTAATTCATCCACATCTTGAAAATCGGTTTCACCTTCATAGCCGCTTTTCTTTTTCAACATATCGGAATACAAACCGTTAAAAGTCTTTGTATTAGAAGTTTTGTACAGATAAACTTCATCACGGCCCGCAGTATCAAGCATAACCGCAAAGTCTTCAGGATTGTTATAAAAAAGAACTTTTACACCATCATCTAAAATTTTATCAGACTCTCCGTTTATACCGAAAAATTCGGCTTCCGTATCTCTGAAATTTGCTGCCCCTAACTTATCAAACGGGTGCACAAATTGAAAATCTTTTTTCAGCATTGCATATACAATAAATCTGTTTTTTTCGGGCGTAAAATCCAACTGATCAAGTAAATCACTTGTTTCACCGAATTTTCTCTTTATTGCACGCGCAATTACTTTCTTTGTATTCTTCTTTATTTTTCCAACATACTTGTAATAGCATTTTTCATTTAAATCCGCGACAGTAAAAGACTGTTTGTTGAGTTCGTTAACCGTAAGCGGGGTTCCTGCAGGAAATTTTATCTTGGTGAAAGCTATTTTATCCATAAAATCGTTCCAGACAATTTGGAATGTACCAACCCAAACCCTGTCCTGAACATTGGATTTACTCTGCATCGTAGCAAGAACATCTATATTCCCCGCGTATACTGCCGAGTTCATTAATAAAGCCGTAAATAAAAATATAATCAGTCTCTTCATAATAATCAATTTTAGCAGGAAAATTTTATTTAAACAAGTGAATTTATGTTAGTATTATTGTATGAAAATTGCTGATTTTAAAATTGAAGAATGGATGAATAAATACAGTGCCGGTGCGGAATACGATTTAACCACAACCTGTATTGCTCCGTTAAGTATAAATGATTTGCCGTACTCAAAAGAAATTTTTAATGTAAAACTCGGCTACGGTGATATAGAGGGTTCCAACCGATTAAAAAATAATATAAAAACACTTTATAAGAATCAGGAGCCTGAAAATATCACGGTTACGCATGGAGCAATCGGTGCAAATCAGCTGGTATTTTTATCATTACTTGAAGCCGGCGATGAAGTAGTGTCGGTTGTTCCGACATACCAGCAGCATTATTCGATACCGGAATCATTGGGTTGTAAAGTAAAATTATATTTTTTAAAAGAAGAAAACAACTGGCTGCCCGATATGGAAGAATTAGACAGAATGATTACGGCAAAAACAAAACTTCTCTGTTTGAACAATCCTAACAATCCTACAGGTTCCGTTATACCTGATAACAAGCTTAAAGAAATCGTACAAATAACGCAAAATAAAAATGTATGGATTCTTTCCGATGAAGTATACAGAGGCTTAAACCTTATGGGCAAACCTTATTCCGAATCTGTTGCTGACTTATACGAAAAAGGAATCTCTGTCGGAAGCATGTCCAAGACCTATTCTCTTCCGGGCCTTCGTGTCGGCTGGATTACGGGAAGGGTTGATTTAATAAATGAAATCAATCATCAAAGACAATATAATACAATCAGTGTCAGCATCCTGGATGACTATTTTGCTTCTATAGCTTTGGAAAACAGAGAGAGAATTGCTGAGCGTAACTTTAAAATTATACGCAGCGGAATAAATATTTTAAGAAATTGGCTTGCCGAAACACCTCAATTTAGCGGCATCATACCGACCGGAGGAACTACGGCACTTTTAAAATACCATTTTGACATTCCGTCCCGCGATTTTTGCCGTAAACTATTGCAATCGGAGAAAGTGGCATTGCTTCCGGGAGAAACTCTTGAAATGGAGGGTTATGTACGACTGGGGTTTTGTGCCGAAAATCTAGAACCGGCTCTTCAAAAAATTAAGTGTTTTGCCGGCAATTTTAGATACAGCTAACCTCTAATGGTACTTCTTTCAAGTGCGCGAACTAATTTTGTCGCAAGGTTTTCTCTAGGATTAATAGAACCTACTAAAATCGTTTTGCATCCCAAAAGCTTGCCCGCAAGTATATCCGTAAGCGGTCTGTCGCCTACCATTACCGCACCGGAAGGTTCTATTCCGACAGATTCCAAATATTCCCGCATAATTCTGGGATTAGGCTTGTTAGCCATGCCTATAACCCGGCATGGAGCAAGTTTCGAAGCATTTTCTATATATTCACAGCTTTTATTGTTGGAAATAATAGCGACTTCAAAATCTTTTACAAATGTATTAAACCACTCGACCGTATCAGGCAGAAAATTCGCTGATTTGGAAACCATAACTGTACTGTCCAAATCAAACATTATACACCTGATACCTTCAGCTTTAAGCTTTGAAAAATCTATTTCGTAAATATTTTTTAAATTATAATCCGGTTTTAAAAACATATTCAATCTCCGCAACTGCATAGTTGTATCTCTGTTGTATTACCTTTTATACCAACAGTTCTTGCCAGAGCATAACCATACTCAACAGGCGCTTTCGTAAATTTCACCCAAAGCTCATCATTAGTATTCGCGAGTTCCAGCTCTTCACCGTTCAAATTTTTTATTTCCGTAACCTGCGCAATAAATTTTTCGGTTGGAGAAATTATCTCTATATCTTCATTTTTATTAAATTTATTTTTTGTTTTTATTTTATAATATTCACCATCAAAATCATGAATTTCACAAAGAAAGTCCGCACCCGCCAAACCTTTAGAAATATCATAGCTATATCCGTCTTTCGGATATCCTTCGCCAAGATAAAATCCGGTAGTATACCCGCGGTTCCCGACTTTTAGAAGTTCTTTAAAATAAACATCCGTATTTGCATCAGGATTCTTTATAACTGTATCTATAGCTTCACGATATGCCTTTGCTACAGCCGAAACATAATACAGACTCTTTGTTCTGCCCTCAACCTTAAAAGAGTCGATTCCGGCATCAATCATTTCTTTCAGGTGACGAACAAGACATAAATCCTTTGTGCTTAAAATATGTGTACCTTTTCCGTTCTCTTCAATTTCATAATATTGCCCGGGACGCGTTTCTTCGACAAGTTTATAGCTCCAACGGCATGGTTGAGAACAATTGCCGGAATTAGCCTTTCTTTCACCGTTTGTCATATAATCGCTTAACAGGCAACGGCCTGAAAATGAAACACATTGTGCACCGTGAATAAAACACTCTAATTCCATATCAGGAACTTTGCGCTTTATTTCTGCTACATCCTCAATAGGAAGTTCTCTTGCAAGAATAGCCCTTTTTGCACCCATATCCTGCCAAAAGCGGACTGCTTCATAATTTAAAATATTTGCCTGCGTGCTTATATGAATATCTGTTTTCGGCATATATTTTTTTGCAAGCCGCATAATTCCGACATCACTTATTATTAAAGCATCGGGCAATGATTCCGAAATAACATCCATACAATTTTCCAAATGCTTTATATCGTTATTAAAGGCAAATATATTTAGTGTAAGATATGCTTTTGCCCCCATTTCATGAGCAATATCAATTGCCTGCTTAAGATTATCGAGTGTTATTAACTCTCCCTTCCGCATTGCACGCAGACTAAAATCCACAATTCCGAGATATATTGCATCCGCACCATATTTTATTGCATATTTAAGTTTTTCTACATTGCCGGCAGGCATTAATAGTTCAGGTTTTATCATATATAAATTCTAACATAACCATATATTATTGCCAAAATGCAAAAAAACAGACCCGGTACTTTTTGTACAGAGTCTGTTTTATAAGTTTTATACAAACTATACGTTAGCTGTTGCTCTCGGGCCTGCATTAACAATTTCAGCAGGCATATTAGGATATTTGCTGGAGAAGTTATCCGCAAACATCTGTGCAAGCTT
>CALUPJ010000050.1 GCA_944322555.1 Candidatus Gastranaerophilales bacterium
AAAACTATTTCCATATAATCATGTATAAATTAAACCAGAGACATTGTAAAGTAACTTAAACGGGAAGATTTTTAACCCATAAAATAACCTTACTGTCAAAATTTAAAAATTCAAATAGCAAATTTTATTTTTAGATGTTTTAAATAAGTTGACAAACAGTACTAACATAAAAAAGGAAAAAATATGAATCTAAACATTAACTCTGCATCTTCACCAAACTTTGGTATGGCAATTAAAATTGATGAAAACGCTCATAAGGTAATAAAAAAACAAGTATCAAAATTATCACCCAAAAAAGCTGATACATTTTGGGAAAATTTTGATGCGGCAGTCAACAGACAACAAGATAAGCCGGTAAATATACTCATCAGAAAATGCAAGAATAGACAAGCATTAGCAGCTGAAGTTGTTGACGATAATAAAAATGCTCTAAACAATAAAGTATTTTCACAAGGAATCTTAAAACCTAAAGGATTAAAATTCCTAAAAAAAGCTGAAGGATATGCAGATAATATCAATGAATTAAATACAAAACTTTCAAAATATGAAAAAGCGCTGGAAACAGATTATAACCCACATAATATACAGGAATTAGATATAGAAGCATAATAATATAAATAAATATATATAATTTTGCACCAATAACTGCAACTAAAGCCGGTCTGGATGCTATTAATAAATATATAGCAAAACATTCAAGAACAAAAAATGATGCTGTTATTTGTCTTGATGAAAATATCTTAGAAAAAACTGACGATAATAAAATATTTAAAAATTGATATCTAAATTTCAAAAATCTTTTAGTCTTTTCAAAAATCAATGATAAAGGGTTTAAAGGACAGGCATTGAATGTTTCATTTCCATATATGACTCCTGATAATAATTCATTTATTTCTGCCAATCTTCAAGACTTGTTTTTGATTAATGATGCTTGTATAAAAAATAAATCGTATTTATTTGATGAATTGAGAAAAAAAGCTGCAGACTATGAGTTGTTCGGTCAGGATGAAAAATATCTGCGCCAAAATTCTGTGAATGACAAAGCTCCGACATTGATAGATAAAATAAAGTTCTTGCTAAGAACAAAGTTAAGAAAAGAAAACTAAACCGGTTGTAAAAGAACACATAGTTTGATTTCTTGTTACAGATAGTGCATTATTTTAGGTAACTAAAACATGAGTTGAGTAGAAACTCCAACCTAAAAGCTCAAGCTGTTTCCGAGCACCTTTGATTTAAAGTTGTTAGGCAAGTATGTACAACCGACTTTTTATTATTATGGCAATAAACTGGACCTTAAAATACAAGGTGTAAAAGAACACATGGTTTGATTATATTTTACAGATAGTTTGATTATTTTGGAAAACTAAAACAGGAGTTTGTGCAGAACCTCCAACCTCATTCTAATTCCAAATAACAATATTTATGCAAATCATTTGTGAGTAAATCTTTTTGAGTTTTATTGTATTTGTTAACAATTTTAAAATCTACAGGGGTTTTAAATATTGGACCATCAAATACAAATGAATGGTACTCACCATTTTCTCCGCATATATCAAGATTTTTAGGGTAAGTTTCAATAAATTCACGGTCTATAATTTTGCCAAGAAAAATTTCAGGTAATAATGAATTATTAATACAAACGACAATAGCTTTAAAACCACATTTGATAAATTGATTCATAACTTCTAGGGAAGGCATATTCCAAAGTGGGAAATCAGCAGTAATACCTGATTTTTCGCAATTTGATATCCGATTTTTTCTAAGTTCTTCTAAATATATGTCTCCAAAAAGTGATGTTGTAATTCCTTGTGCTTTAAACCTTTCAACATATTTTCTCATCGCAATATGATATTCTTTTTCTGTCCATTTTTTGCAATATGAAAATAGAGTTAAGGGAAGTCCTATGCTATCAGCTTGTTTTTTGAGCAGATGAATACCTACATTGTGCATCGGTAAATATCCATCTGAATCAATTACAGAAAATAAGGTTTCTACGCTAATAAGAGGTGATTTCATAGCATAATACAAAGCTAAAGAAGAATCTTTACCACTGCTCCAGTTAAAATATGCTTTATCCATATAAAGTCGAACCTAAATTATTGATATTTCCTAACTCTCTTGACAATTATACAACAAAAATATATTGCTAAAAGCTAGTATGAAGTTAAAATTCTTGTGGATCTGCAAGTCGATTACGCATTTTTTTAATTTCAATTTTATTATTCTCAAACTTGATGAAAATTTTTTCGACCTCGTTTTAAATTTTTCTAAAATTTTGCGGAACCGGACTATTCCGAAATAATCAAATTATCCGTACAACTCAAAAACGGTTCGTATCTCACTGATAATATACAAAGCTCAATCTATCCGTACAGTCCAGAAAAAGTCCAATTTTCCGGTTTGATTTTTTTTGGAACACTTAATTTTTCCGACCCAAAATGCGCACACAAAGCCAACTTTACCAAAATAATCTATCTAACCGTACAAATCAACCTGGACAAAAAACTACATATAAAATTGAAGGCGGGGTGCATTCTGCACCCCGCCTTCAATTCAGAGAGGATGGGATTCGAACCCACGGTGCATTTCTGCACACAGACTTTCGAGGTCTGCACCTTAAACCGCTCGGACACCTCTCTATAATCTATAATAATATAAGAATAACAAAAAATCACCTCTTATAGAAGTTTTTATAAATTTATTTATTTATCAGACAATCAACAATTTCCCGAAAAGCTCCCTCGCCTCCACGCGCAGATGTTATTTGAATTCCCTCTACGGATTTTACGGCAGCTACCGCATCCGGTACAGTTATGGCATATTTTGCGTACTTTAAAGATTCTAAATCGTTTATATCATCTCCTACATAAACAAATTCATCTTTGCTTAAGTCATACCGTTCAACAATTGATTTTAAAACTTCCAGTTTTATCCTGATACCTTGATGCACTTCTTCTACATCAAATTTTTTTGAGATTATATCTATTGCCGAATTTCTCTCTCCGGAAATAATACCGATTCTAAACCCGCGTTTGCGTAAAATAGAAAATGCCATTACATCTTTGAAGTTTAGCTTTCGTGACATACCGCCATCAGGTGAGATATAGACACAGTTATCCGTCACAACACCATCAAAATCCGTTATCACAAACTTTATTGTATCTGGTAAGCTCAAACTCATTTTATTCGTCTCAATTTATCAATTATCGGTAATTCTCTTTTATACACAACTTTAACACCGTCACCAAGCAAAACGGGAGTCTGTCTTATATCTCTTACCATATGATACAGCCCGGCCATTTCCAAACTTGCAGCCTGATCTGAACCCCAATTTGTACGATCCGTTGTTATATGTCGTTCCACAACCGCAGCACCCAATGCAGCAGCCAATACAGATGGAGTTACACCTCTTTCGTGCCCGGAATATCCAATAGGACAGGAAAACTCGTTTTTAAAAGTCTCAATTACCTTTAGATTGGTTTCGTCTGCATTGGAAGGATAGGTCGAAGTGCAGTGCAATATAATAAGATTTTCTTCTCCGAGAATATCAACCGCATGCCGTATCTGTTCCATTGTACTCATTCCTGTTGACAGCATAACAGGCTTTCCTTTGCTTTTGGTATATTTTAACAAATTATCATCCGTTAAAGACGCTGACGCAATTTTGTAACAGGGAATATTAAATTTTTCCATAAAATCAACTGACTGTTCATCCCAGCAGGATGCAAACCAGATTATACCTTTTCTTTTACAATATTCATCGATTTCGCAATATTCTTTTTCGCCGAATTCCAAACCTCTTTTTAAGTCGCCGTTTGTATTTCCAAATACGCTTTTTCTTTCTCTTGCAAGTTCTTCGGGTGAATATACAATATCAACGGTCCTTTTTTGAAACTTTACCGCATCACACCCCGTTGTAACGGCAATATCAATCATTTTTTTTGCCAATTCAACAGAACCGTTATGATTTATTCCTATTTCCGCAATAATGAAACAGGGATAGTTGTCACCTATAATCCTATCAGCAATTTTCACACACTTTCTAATCATTTCTCCCTCTTAACTTAAATATTTTTTATACAACACAAATTCATCAGGATCAACTTTATGTTCATTTTCTTCCGTTTTAACTTCGGCTGCAGTTTCTGTGTGGAATAATTTATCGATAATACCGTCGGGATTTTCTTCTTCATAAATTTCAGAAATTTCAAATCCTTCATTTTCAGGTTCGGAATTCTCTGAGACTTCGTTATTTTCAACAGTTTCTTCTTTTTTTGCAACAACTTTTGTAAATCCGGGAATTTCTATTTTAGGAATCTCTATTTTCGGTATTCTTATATTTGGAATTTCAATTTTTGAAAACTCCCCTTCTTTTATTTCGCAGGGCGGATAATTTCCCAAATCTTTTATTAGATGAATTGAGTTTTGCGATGCACCGATTAGCATCCTTTTCCCATCAAGTTCAACAATATGCAATGTTTTATTATTTCCGAGATTCGTTGTTGAAATTACTGAAACGGTCTGGCTGTCACCTATCTGTTTTTTTAGGGTATTTAAGCCTAATTTATTAAGCTTTGCATAAATTATACCCGTTGCATAAATAAGCAAAACAACAAATAAAAGAGAAAAAGCAATTGATATAAGGTTTGGTTCCTGCCCGACAGCTTGCGTCCCGAGCACATTTGCAGTATCGGCCGTTGTGGAAACAGAAGAAGCTTGAGCAGCGCTCGCAAGCGGTTCGGGTAAATCAGGCAGTATTTCAAATTTGTCATTCGCAAAACACTGTACTGCGTACAGATATGAACTAATACTTAAAAATATTTTTAAAAACTTATTCATTCAACCAACTCGTAAATTTATTACCCCTTTGCTCCGTTTCTGATATAATTGTATCATAAAAAATCAAAACAGGATAATTTTGCATGCTTATGGAGATAATAAATTTTATTTTTGAAGAAAACAGCGTGTTTTTTATACACGTTCTTAATGTTTTTATCCTGATAATGCTTATAGTACTTTTTATTTTTGCAAGACATGCCGGTAAAAAATGGACAAGAGTAAATGATTATCTTGGAGTTCTTACAAAAACAGTAAATTCAATAAGATACGGGGATTTGTCAAAAAAAGTGGAAAAAACTGATTTTCCGGGCTCTGAACCTCTGGCTGAAAGTATTAACCGCATGATAGAAACTCTCTATGATCGTGAAAACATGATAACAGAGTACCAAAACGAATTGCACAGACAGAACAAATTTCTGGAAGCGGTTATAAATTCTCTTTCTGACGGACTTATAATTATAGACGAAGAATGTAAAATTTTAAGAGCTACTCCTAAAATAAGCGAATGGTTAGAAATTCCAGGCAAAAAGCTCCTTGGAACCGATATTACGGATTATATAATCTTTCCGAAAAATAAAAGCTTTGAACATTTAAAAGATGAAGATGTCTTTGTATACAATGACAGAGCTTCTAATTTTACGGCAAGTACTATGGAACTTAAACTTGAAGATAAAAAGAAGCGTTTTATTATAATATTAAAAAATGTAACAGATCAAAGAGAACTCGAAAGTCTGAAAGAAGATTTTGTTGCGACTTTAACACATGATTTAAAAGTTCCTATTATAGCTGAAACGAACATGCTTGAACTTTTTCTAAATGAAAGTTTTGGGCCTGTTTCCGAAAAGCAGGAAATTGCGCTTAAAAATATGCAGGCATCAAACAAAGAACTGCTTGATTTGGTTCAGATTGTACTTGAAACATATAAAATTAAAGACGGTAAAATAAGACTTTATAAAGAGAATATAATGCTTAAGGGGTTTATAGAAGAAATTGCGGAAGAAATGCGTCCGATTGCTATGAAAACTCAAAATGCACTTAAAGTTAAACTACCGAGAGATATTAGAGTGTATGCGGACAGAATACAGCTAAAACGCGTTGTAAAAAATCTTATTCAAAATGCGATATCGTATGGAGAACCGAATTCTCCAATAGAAATAAGTATAGGAGAGATTCCGAAATATATAGTCATATCAGTTAAAGACTACGGAGCGGGGATTTCGAAATCCGATATTAATAAAATATTTAACAAATATTTTTCTGCCGCAAAAAAATTCCGCAAGATAGGAACCGGACTCGGATTATATTTATCGTTACAAATAGTTAAATCTCATGGAGGAGAGCTTACGGTAGAAAGTGAAGAAGGAGAATATACCGAATTTACAATTAAAATCCCGGCAGTAATAAATAATAGTTTGTTATACGGAGAATAAAATGATTTTATATGATACAAAATATCTTCAATTAAAAAGTACGCCCTCAAAGTCCGGTAAAGAATGGGTTTATGCGCACAGACCTAATGCAAAGGATGTAGTTGTAATACTTCCCGTTATCAATAATAAAAAAGTGCTGTTTTTGAAAGAGGAACGTCCTCCGCTTCTGGCGGAAAATATTGCAAAATATTGCATCGGGCTGCCCGCTGGTCTGGTCGGAGATGAAAGATTGGGAGAAACAATTGAAGATGCAATAAAGGCCGAATTGTTAGAAGAAGCAGGGCTTATGGCCGATAAAATTGAGATAAAAACAAGAAAAACAGCGAGTTCCGCAGGATGTGTTTCCGAAATTATAACAATCGCAATTGCTTATATAAATAACTATAATGTTGTTGTAAAACCCGCAGATGATGGCGGTGTTATAGTCGAAAGAATACTTGTTGATATAGAAAAAATTCCCGAATGGCTAAAAGAAAGAGAAGAAGCCGGAGATGCTCTTACAATGTCAACTTTGGGAGCTTTATACTTTCTGCAAATCAGTAAAAAGGAGAATATATGATTTCAAAAGGAATACGAGGCGCAATAACGATTGATGAAAATACGCCGGAAGCCATTGGCTCTGCTACTATCAGACTATTAAAAGAAATAACTGAAAGAAATAATATAGAAACGGATATGATTTCTCACGTTATTTTTACTTTAACGGAAGATTTAAATGCAGACTTTCCCGCAAAATATGCCAGAATTAATTTAAAATGGAAAGATACCGCAATGATGTGTTTCCATGAACTTAATGTTCCGGGTTCTTTGCCTAAATGTTTGCGCGTGCTTATTGTAGTAAACTGCGGGGAAGGTTTTATACCGGAATTTGTTTATCTTGAAGGAGCCGAGAAATTAAGAGCATGACAAAAATATTAATAGTAGATGATATTCAGGGTTGGCGGGATTATAACAGCAATATTGTTCAGGAGCTGTATGAAAATCCAGAAATCGTTACTGCTGATTCTGCAAAAAATGCTTATGATATTTTACTTTCAGGAGAGAATTTTGATGTAATTATTACTGATTTGCAAATGGAAGATGATTTTCTGCCCAAATTTGCGGGTGAATGGCTGATTGAACAAATAAGGACTTTCAGTCGTTATATGAATACAAAGATTGTAATTATTTCGGCATCATTTAATGCACGCAGAATTGCAGAGGCTATGCATACGGAATGCATACCTAAATCTACGGCATTGAAGTGTTTGTCAGCATATAAGGAAGTTCTTGATATTAAATGAAAAAGATTTGTCTTACTATATTAGCTTTATTGTTTTTTGCCTCTTCTTCATTCGCTGCAGGAGAGAAATATTATGAATATAAAACAAATCTTGATGTAAAATTTATACCTTCCGATAACATTTCCAAATCGGAACGCAAAGAGTATAAAAAAATTCTCAAAAACGAGAAATACATTACCAAAAAGAAATATGAAAAGGCAGAAAAACTGCTACCGGATTTTATTCCCAATGTTGCCAGATTTATAAATATTTATACCGATAAAAAAGATTTCCCAAAAGCCTTGCAATATGCATTGAAACTTAAAGAACTGGATAAAACAAATCTGTTTCCGCAGCATTCGAAAGACTACAGAATAGGAATTTTGTATTCTCAAAACGGAGATTACTTGAATTCAAACAAAATTTTGCACCCTTATATAAAAACAGACTCGTGGGCATTATTTCAGGTTGCACAGAACTTTTATTACATGCAGGATTTAAAAACTTCCGAACAATATGCCGTAAAAATTACTCCAAAATGCGGGGCTTATTTTTCGGCACAAGAACTCCTATATACAATATACAATATTACCAAAAATGCTCCTAAAGCGTATACAGCAGCAAAGAATTTAATAAAACTTGACAGAGGAAACCCGCAGAACTATTTAAAACTGGCAAATGTAACTACAAATAATACAGAGAAACTGATTAACTACTATCGGGCAAAGCGGATTTATTATTCACAGGGGCTAAATGCGGCAGCAGCAGGTTTAAATGGTTTAATAGCTCCTCTGGAGCAGCAAAAAATTGATAATGCTTATAAAAAACTCTCGACTTTCTGTAAAAAACCTGATTGGAATAAGATAAAAACCAGAAACAAAAATTTACTTGCCGATGATATTGAATACTGGGATAACAGACAGACGGAGTTCTTTGAAACAGCAAATGACTGCATTTCAAGATATAAAGGCAGCAATTTAGCAGCATGTTTTAATGATATAAATATTACACAGGAAAAACTTGATAAAGAACTTTTAGCCGAGAATGCGCGTCGAATAGAAAAAGAGCAGCGCGAAGCACAAATCATGCTGCTTATGAAACAAAATGCATTACTTGAGGAGCAAAACAGAATGCAATGGATGCGTTATAACTACTATTACCCGAGATATTATTACGGCTGGTGGTGGTAATCTTAACGACAGTATCTGCACTTTCGCGTTCAAACCGCAAAAAGCGGTTCTCATCTTGTACAGTAAATAAAAAGAATGATAACTTTGTTATCATCCTTTTAATATGGGCAGGGGTGGATTCGAACCACCGTACACTCTCGTGAACAGATTTACAGTCTGTCGCCTTTAGCCACTCGGCCACCTACCCTTATTTAATTTTAAATTGCCTTTGACGGGATTTGAACCCGTGGCCTCTCCCTTACCAAGGGAGTGCGCTACCCCTGCGCCACAAAGGCTTATTATTCCCATCGGAGTTTTCCCGGCAATAATACAGCCCCCTCATCCGATTCGGAGTGATTTCCCTTGCTCCTGCGGGGATAAAAGCCGGTAATAGGAATCGAACCTACAACCTACGGTTTACAAAACCGTTGCTCTACCGTTGAGCTATACCGGCGTCAAGTCCTATGATATATAAAACAAATCTTAATGTCAACTCAAATTTTAACTTTACAAAAATTATCGTTATATGATTACCAGATACTCTATACGGATAATTTTATAAATATTTACTAAAGCATATTTATTAATTGTCCGATAAAATATATAAAAGAGGTACAACTATGCAAATCAACGGCGGTGTAAGATTTTGTGAACAAGGCATGAAAGCCTCCATAAGAGCAATGCATGTTCAAAGTGAAATATTGGGAATGATTAATGAAAATGTTGCTGGTTTTGATAAAGTCGGATATCAAAGGCGTGAACCCGTAGTATCATCGTTTACCGAATATATTGGTGTACATGGGCTTTCCAGTACGGTTGACGATCAGGTGGGCCGTATTATGGTATCAAAAAATCCGCTTGATATAACAATGGCTAATAAAGGATATTTTCAAATACAGACTCCTCAAGGGGTTCAATTGACCAGAGATGGTCGTTTTAAGTTGGATAAAGACGGAAATTTATTAAATCTGGAAGACAATCCGGTTCTCTCCGATTCCGGAATGCCCATTAAACTGCCGGTTGTTCCGGACAATCCTTCGCAGGTAATTGTTAATACAAAAGGACAAGTTAGTGTTTATGATAAAAATTCAAACAATTTGCTTGTAGCCGGTCATCTAGGAATTGTTGACGCTAACGGAATGGCTGTGTTAGATCCTGATGTTAAGCAAGGATATAACGAGTATTCTAACGTTACCATCCAAAATGAATTTCTCGCGGTAAAACCTGTTGTCAGAAATTTTGAAGCAAATCGCCAGATATTTCTAATAGAAAGTGCAAATTTACAAAAAGTTATAAGCCAATTAGGTTCGGCATCATAGGAGGCTATTTATGTATAACATGCAGGCAGTAATAAGAAAAAGTATAAATAATACAACTATGCAGTTTGAAAAGCTTGGTTATATAGCAAATAACCTTGCCAATTATAATACAGCTGCTTATAAAACATCCCGTTTTGAACAAATTTTACGTGAAGACGGATATGTAGATGGTGCAATAAGAACCAATGCTCTTAAAGGTTCTATCAGAATTAGTACAAATCCGTATGATATAGCAATTGACGGTGAAGGTTATATTCCTGTTGTATCCTCTGATGGAGAAATTCAATACACAAGAGACGGTGCTTTAAAAAGAGGTGAAAACGGGTATCTTATGACTGTTGATGACTGGATGGTCGGCGATGGAATAAAAATTCCTGCCAATTCTTATAAATTTGAAATAAAACCGAACGGGGACGTTATGAATTATGATAATGCCGGTTCTTTGCCGGAAAAAATAGGTACAATTCCTATTGTTCAATTTGATTGTCCGGAAGCTCTTGAACAGGGTCATAATAATAAAATGGTATATAATCAGGAATCAGGCGCTCCAAAAATTATCAAAAATACCGATAATGTAAGGCAATATGCAACTGAGGTTTCTAATACAAATATTTATGATGAACTTAATGATTTGATGAGACTGAATACTTCTATGATTGCCAGTATGAACCTTATGAAAGTGGCTGATGATATGTATAACAAAGCTATTAATATCAGAGAATAGTAAAGAGCATTTATAAAAAAAGAAAGACAGGAGCATAAAATGACTTTCACAAGTTTAGATTCAATGGGAAAAACAAATTTAATGCTGGATTTAATATCGCAAAGACAACGGGCATTAGGCTCTAACGTTGCGAATGTTGATACTCCCGGTTATGTAAGAAGAGATATTGATTTTTCTCAATACTTAGGCTCTATGAACAGCCCGTTGGAAACCAAACTATCGACAGAGCTCGGGCCTTCCGGAGTTTTGGAAGACAGAAGGAAACAGGAAATTGATATCGCGGAAGAATTAACGGAAATGCAAAAAAATTCTCTTTTATATACTATGGCAACACGAAGAATGTCAAATATTATAACTGAAATGCGAACAGTTCTTAATGTAGGTAAATAATTCTAAAAATTTTTCTCAAAAGAAAGCAGGTGGAATATGAGTTTAATGGAATCAATAAATATAGGCTCTAATGCATTAAAAACACACGGTTTACGGCTTGATATACATGCTAAGAATATTGCCAATATTGATACGCCCAACTATGTGAGAAGAATCCCCGTGTTGAATGCATCCGAAGATATATCCTTTCACGGACTTATGAACGCCATGAAAGAAGATGTTTTCGGAGTCGGAACTCTTCCTTACCTGCAAGGCGGAGTTGTATTTAACGGCTGTGTAGAGGATCCTACTGTCGGAGAAAGAATTTATTCTCCCGGTCACCCTGATGCGGATGCTAACGGATATATAAGAGCTTCAAATGTAAATGCAATGGTTGATATGGCAGATGCTATTATGGCGCAGAGAGCATATGAAGCTAACCTGGCTCTGGTTAATATCTCAAGGTCTATGGCTGCAAAAGCTGTAGAAATCGGCAGATAGAAATATTTAAAATTTTATTTAAACTCCGTTTTTTTATATTATAATTATAAATAATATACGGAGTTTATTATGTTTGAAGAGTTTAATGAAGTTATTTGTCTGGGATTGGGCGGTTCCTATTCCGAGATTGCTAAAGATAAGTTATTTAAAACGTATGACTTGTATTTATACCAGCGTTCACTCAATTCAATAAAAGAATGTATTGACTATGTTGACGAAAACAGCAACGCTATTGCAATATTGCCGATTGAGACCACTTATAAAGGGATTATAAGAGAAACCATTGATAATTTGATAATGACAAAAAACCAAAATGTACAAATTCTTGCGGAAACAATTGTTCCCGTGAATGACTGCATACTGTCAAAAACAACTGAGTTTTACAGTCTCACCGGATTGATAGCTAATCCTAATGCTCTTGCAAAAAGTAAAATTTTTATAAAAGACGAAATGCCAAGACAATTAAATATTGTCGTTGCGGAAAATATGGACGAATCAGCCAGATTATTAAATAATTATAATTTAACTTATTCAATAATCGGAACGCATAAAACAGCGGAAATATACAATCTTAACATACTGAGAGAACATATTGAAGATAATAAAAACAATAACCGCAGGTTCATTGTTATTGGAGATGCCGATACAAAACCGACAGGACACGATAAAACAAGTATAGTTCTGTTTTTAAACGACAGACAAGGTGCTCTTCTTGACATTGTTCAGGTTTTTGTAAAATATCATATTAATATTACACAGATAAATTCTAAAATGATGAATAATAATGCGGAAGAACAGGCTGTATTTATTGATTTCGACGGGCATCACGAGGATGACATTATAAAAGAACTTATCAGAGATTTGGAGCCGCAATGCGAAAGCGTAAGAATCATAGGCTCTTATGCAAAATTTTAAAAGCAGTAAAGTTTTATTAATTTTACTGCTTTTTATTAAATAATGACTTATGCTTCACTGTTATCGAAAACAACATCCTGCGGTTCTTCCGGTCTTTCGGTCTCATTCATGCCCTCAGGATTAGAAACTTTTCGGGATTTCTTTTTAGTTTTCTTTTCCGCCGTCTCTTCTTCCGATACCGACATTTCCTCTGTTTCAGAGACCTCTTCGGTGACATCCGCGTCTTCTTCTGTATTTTCGGCCCCTTCAGCCTCTTCACAAACTGTTTCGGAAGATTCTTCCGCGTTTTCTTCATTTAATTTTGCACAAGCAGCTTCAATTTCTTCTTCATCTTTAGCTCTTATAACCGGTATTGAAAGCATTAAAGCCACCTGATCGCCTTCCTGTTCAAAATTAAGTTCAAGAAGTTCTTTATCCATTTCCACATAACGGGAAAGCAAATCAATCAATTCGCCTCTCATCTGTTCAAGAATTTTGGGCGTCAGGTTAGTCCTATCCTGCATCAAGACCAATTTTAGGCGGTTTGTAGCTACTGATTTTGAAGCGTCATTCTGTTCTTCCTGAGGACGGAAAAACTTTGCCACCGTATTATATATATCAGTAAGAATGCCCATTCTACACCTTCGCTTTCAATTTTGCAAACGCGTTCTTAATTTTTGCCATAAAGCCCTTTGGCTCATCTAAATCAAGGAACGGAACTTCTTCTCCCAGAATTCTTTGAGCGACATTTCTGTATGCCTTGCCTGCAAGAGCATTTTCATCGTTTACGATAGGTTCACCTTTATTAGTTGAGGTAATAATTCCCGTATCTTCAGGTATAATTCCTATCAGAGGACAGGACAGGATTTCGACAACATCATCGACACTCATCATTTCGTTTGATTTTATCAAACTCGGACGGACTCTGTTAAGAAGAAGTTTATAACTCTTTATTTCTTCTTTTGACTCAAGAAGTCCGATAATTCTGTCAGCATCACGAATTGCTGACATTTCCGGTGTTGTGACAACGATAGCTTCACTTGCACCGGCAACAGCGTTTTGGAAGCCCTGTTCAATCCCTGCGGGACAGTCCACAAGAACAAAATCATTTTCTTCCTTTAATGTATCACAAATCTCTTTTAGCTGTTCTGCCGTGACAGCAGATTTGTCACGGGTTTGGGCTGCTGCAAGAAGCGACAGGTTAGGATTCTTTTTATCTTTAACCAGAGCTTGTTTCAGCTTGCAGCGTTCTTCTATAACATCGACAATTGTGTATACTATTCTGTTTTCAAGACCTAACAACAGGTCTAAATTTCTCAAACCCAAATCGGTATCAATCAGTACAACTTTATACCCGTCTTTTGCAAGGGCGGTTCCTATATTTGCACTAGTTGTTGTTTTTCCGACTCCGCCTTTGCCGGATGTGATTACTATTACTCGACCAGTCATTAATCTCTCCTTAACTTTTTATAAATTACTATTTTACCTTCTTCAATAAGAGCTTCCTCCGGGGTAAACTCATTAGTTTTCTGAACATAAGGAACATTCAGAGTATCGTTGCGTCTTGCATATAAACCGGCTATTCTTAATTGTATCGCATTGAGTTTTAATGCTCTGACTTTAGCCGTTATATTACCTAAAGAGCCTGCATGCGCAATCCCTCCCAGTATCCCCCAGACAGTAATATCACCGGCTGCGACAATCTCACTGCCGGGATGTGCATCGCCGATTATGAAAATATTTCCTTCATAATTAACGGTTTGACCTGAACGCAATGTTTGATTCAGATACAATGTAGGAAGAGTTTCCGTATTAACGGAATTTTCTTCTACGCCTTCCGGCAGAACATCGCCGGTGTCAAGCAAAATATATTTACTTGTTTCTTCCGGTTTAAGCAAACCTTCACTTGTCGCAAGACTCTCAAAATCACCGCCAAAATGCTCCGACGGTATTACTTCCGAAAGCTCCTGCGCAGTTTCTTCTTCATAAATATCTTCAATACCTTCTTTGGTTTCAACCGGACTTTGCGGAAGCGGAATATCCGCGTGAATTTCTACGGTTTTTCCTTCTTCTTTAACAATAACCGGCTCTTCTTCAAGATTTTCTTCCGGCCGGCATACAATCGAGGGAGCTATTTCGCCTGATATTTCCGAAATCGTTATGCCAAGGCTTTCAGCAGAAGCCTGCGTTTGTTCCGAATGCGTATCCATAATTGCGATTTTTGCATCCATTGACTCTATCAAAGCTTTTATACTCAATAGCTGCGACTGTTTTAAATCCAAACTGCCAAGCTTTAAACATACATTTTTCCCTTTAACATCGGGATGTTCCATTATTGAACTCAATTCAAAAACAAGCTGGGTAGTGTTCTTAGCATTGCTTAAATCAATAATAAAACCATTTTCTACAAAACCTTTTTCCATTTAAAATTCCCAAATAATCTGTCACTGGTTTTAGAATATCTTAAATATTTTTTCATATCAATAAAATGTGACGGAATGTTAAAATAGAAAAACAAAAAAATTTTAACAGTGATTATAACCTTTCAGGCTTTATTTTGTAAACTTATGTAACATTTTTTTTAAAATCCTAAAGTTTTTCTGAAAAGTGCCGTTATATAAATCATTGATGCTAATGTAACACAATACATATTCTGTTACATTAGGGGTGTAATTTTACCCCTTAATGTCTTTTGAATACTGTATTTCGGGATTGTATTTTTCTTTCTCTTTTTTTTGCGGATTAAAAGAGAAAGAAAAATACGAAAAGAAAGAGAAAATACGCTATTGTTTTCTATGCCCTGACGGGCATTGGGGCAATATTTATAAGCTTTGTTTTACTTTAACCGGTAAACCGGTACTATCAGGCTCGCTATGGATGCTTACGCATCACGCTCGCCGGTATTGACTGTTTAGTAAAGGACGCAGCTTATAGTATAATGCCTTTCCCTTCTCTTATCATTATTTCAAGGCGGAGGTTTGTTTTTTTGCTGTATTTTTATGTTCATGTCTCGCTCCTTATGTGGGTTTTAACCCTAATGTAACAGAATATGTATTGTGCTACATTACAACGAAAGGAGTTTCTCTATGACAATGATTGGTAAAAGTTTTAATTTGGTAAATGCTGCTTCTACAAAGAAATTAGCTGCTGCTGCAGAAAAAGGCGGAAAAAATGCTGAAAAAACAACCGCAAAAACTGCTAAAACAGAAGAAAAGGTTACAGTTAATGACTTTAGATTTGATAGTACTAAATTTCTTAAACAATTAAAAAATGCTTTTCTAAGCATCTTTAGATAATTACAGTTCTATAAATAGGGAAGATAAATCCCGCAAAATGTACATTAAATAAGAAAGGGTTCTGAATAATGAAGCAATATCTTGATATCAATATGCTCCAATATACATCAGCTCAAAAAGAGGATGTTAAACAGGATGAGAATAAAAAACCAACTTACAATCTTTCTCAGGGAGATATTGTAAATATATTAAAAGGGTATGAAAAATACCTTAGATATAGCGAAATTAAAAAGCTTATTCCCGGTATTAGAGATAATACTGAAATGCAGCTTAGCGACGGTACAAAACTGAGATTTGTAGTACAGGATGAAGCTATTGCAATAGAAGCCAGAACACCGGTAAATGAAAGCTTCTACTGCTATTTTACAAAAGGGACACTTGAGCAGGAATAATAATTACCTGAGCTTAAAGGGGGGAAGCATATTTTGTACTTCCCCTGTTTTTATAATCTTATATAAGCTTCTCTTATCAAATAATCTTCCAGCGTTTTCATATCCGTTATAGTAGAAGTAGTGTCATTTATTATTATACAAAAAACGTATTTGTTGCCGTTTTTAGTTGTTAAAAAACCTGCCAGAGAACTTAAATCACCATGGCTTCCTGTTTTAGCTTTCAGATTGTTTTTAATGGGAAGCATACGGTGTGTCAAAGTTCCTTCTCCCGGTGACGGAAGCTGCTCCATAACGGGATTGTCTTTTGTTTTAAACAAAAATTCAGATATAAAATCAGCACTCAGCAGATTGTTTTTTGAAACTCCGCTGGCATCAGTTATTCTTATTTTTGAACTATCAAGCCCTATTTTTTGGCAATAAGCATTAAAAACTTTTATCCCGTTTATATCCGTACCTTTGTCATTATAGGCTTTTCCGCCCGCAAGTTTTGATACTGTTTCGGATACAAGGTTATTACTGTTTTTTAGCACATCATTAACTGCTAGAGATATTGGATGTGTGACACTCTCAAGCTTTTCGTCCGTATCTTTCAGGGTGTCCGTAATAAAGTTCTGTTTCAAATAAACTTTCTTATCGGCTAAAGTATTTGTAAGCTTTATATCAAAATATCTTTTAAGATTATTTACCGGAACATAGATTGTAACGGGTGTTTTTACAGTTCCTTCCAGAGAAAGAGTATTTGCGGATATGGAATTGTCTCTCGAGACTTTGACATTGTTTGAACTTCCCGTAACGACATTATTAAGAAAGACCAGAGGATATTTGCCGGGATTAATGACAGAAGCCCTTTCTCCTTTTTCTGCCGGCATAACAGTTATCTTTAACAGGTTTTTGTCCAGATTGTATGAATTAAATCTGGGCATCAAAATATTCATATCATCGTCCCACTGCCAGCCTTCGCCCCAGTCCTTTTTTTCCAATACGGAATCATCTATATAAATTCTTTTTGTATTTAAATCGACATTATTGACAAGTTTTTTTAAATCTTTGCCCGTCAAATAAGGATCTGCTCCCAGTTTAATCAAAAAAGAATCGTCACCTCGTTTGTAAATCTCCGTCGTAAACTCATAATCTTCGCCCAAAACATCAACAGCAGGTACAAGTGTTAATATTTTTTGTACCGAAGCCGGATGCATAAGCATCTTTTCATTAAGTTCATAAACGGGTTTTCCCGTATTATAATCTTTTATTGAAATTGCAATCGCATTCTTTTCAATTCCGGATTCATTTATAACAGAGGAAAAATCTCTTTTTACAGTCTTTGCATTTACACTTGCGCTCATTAATAATATCAGAAATAATGTTATAAGTTTTTTCATTTTTTTATTACCTCATATGAGTTTTTAACATCTTTTAATATAGTACATTTTTCTCTGAAATTATACATTTTATCTAAATCTATTTCCGCAAAAATTCCGCCTTCTTTGTCTTCAATTTCGCAAAGAATTTTTCCGTCGTAATCTATAATCATAGAATGACCGAGGTTTTCACTTCCGTCGGCAAGCAGCCCGGTTTGTGTTAGTGCAACCACGTAGGATTGGTTTTCTATCGCTCTTGCCCTGCTTAATGTATCCCAGTGAATTTTTCTTGATTTCGGCCAGGCAGCCATATTAACAAGAATATCTGCTCCGGCTTTCCTGTATGCCCGGTATATTTCCGGAAACCTTATATCATAGCATACGGTAAGTCCTAATTTAACACCTTCCACATCGGCCATAACTGGATTTGAACCTGCCGTGATATAACTGTTTTCAGTGTCGCCGTTGTATGAGTAAAGATGATTTTTATTATAAGTACAAACAACCTTACCGCTTCTGTTGATTACGGGGCAGGTGTTATAAAGCTTTTCTTCGGATTTATTTACAAAACTTCCGCCGATAATGTTAACTCCGTATTCTTTTGCAATACTACAAAGCATACCTACAGATTCGGCTGTCTCAAGCGTTTCCGCACAATCAGGCAGCGACGGGCAGTCCCAGCCGACAGTCCAAAGTTCGGGTAAAAAAACGAAATCAACTTTTCCATACTTTTCTAAATTTGCATGTAATAAATTTTGTACGGATTTAATGTTTAAATTCAAATCTCCGATTGCAGATTCCAACTGTATCGCAAGAAGTTTTATTTTCTTTTCCATATACCGAATTTGTATACCTCATCAAAAGCTTCCGGCGCTTTGTTTTCTAAATCTTCAAGACTTTTTTGCAATTTAACTCTGGCTTCTTCTTCATCTTCATTAACATAAACAGGCTCTCCGTATAAATTTATAAGATTTGTTGCCAGTATCGGGCACCGCATCTTGTCCCAGGAAGGAAATTGCGCAAATGTAAAGTTTTTTGAATACCAGTATACAGGCACGATTGGTACTCCGGCCATTTTTGCAATCTTAATAATTCCATCTTTTACAATCTTTGCGGGGCCTTTGGGACCGTCTACCATCATTGCACAATTTTCTCCTGATTTTAGAATAGAAATCATTTGCATTGTGGCTTCTACGGCACCTTTCTTTCCTTTCGAACCCCGGACGGTTTGGAACCCCCAGCGTTCAACAACATCTGCAATAATCTCTCCGTCACGGGAACGGCTGACAAGAACATGAAGCTTCTCTCTGTGACGAATGCCGTGTATGCAAAATTGATGAGCATGCCACATTGCATATATACAAGGCATTTTATCGGGATTATTTACCTCTGTTATCCGCGTGAAAAGCTCTTGAAATTTTAATATTCTGAAAACCAGATGTGAAGTTTTAACAATGTTACTTTTATCAGATAATCTAACCATAGAGCAATTATATCATAAATATGTTATACTTGTGAGGAGGGCTATGGGGGAAATAAAAGAGAAAAAAAGAAAAAAAGAAAAGCAGGATAGGAATAAAAAGTAAAGTTAGAGATACATAAAAGGTTGCGGGAAATATAAGAGATATAAAGGGTTTGATATGAAAAAATTTATTTTAGCGATTTTATTACTGGTACAGACGGCTGTCTTTGCAAATTACAATGATATATACATTGCTAATATCCAATATGATTGGATTAATAAGTCAGAAGTAGAAAAGGAAGCTATAATAAGTGAAGTCAGGGATATAATATTTGAAACTCCGGTAGAAAAACAAAAAGATTTTAAATCACAATTTAAAGATAAACTAAAAGACAAAGAACATGCGGATAATTATCTTGCCGCTTCTGCCGGCTATAAAGAATTCCGCGGAAACAATATATCTGCTTTTTATTATAAAAATATGAAAAACATTTATATGTATGCCTTGCAAGATAAAAAAGATGTTTCAAAAGCTTATTATTATGATGCATTGGGTAAATTAAGATATATTGATTTTATTTACGGCGAGTATCCTGATTTTCCATACTATTCAGTTCAATACAGAATTTCAGGCAAGCCTGTGAGTGCAATATATTTTGTATCAAAAGACTGTCAGTATTTATTTAAACCGGACGGAGAATTTGAAGGAGTATGGTACAAACATAATCTTTACAACAAAGATTCGGAAATTATATTAACGAGGACAACATATTGATAGAAAACGAAATAGGAAAAATTTTAACCGGAAAAGGGTTACGGATTGCAACTGCCGAATCTTGTACCGGCGGGCTTTTAAGTTCTAAACTCACTGATGTAAGCGGAAGTTCTCTATATATACATTTAAATTTTGTAACATATTCAAATGAAGCAAAGCAAAAAATACTCGGAGTTAAATCCGAAACTCTCGAAAAGTACGGAGCGGTGAGTGAAGAGTGCGCTTATGAAATGGCAAGCGGACTATATAATGTAACAGAAGCTGATATTTGTGTATCTACAACCGGAATTGCAGGCCCTACCGGAGGTACTGACAAAAAACCGATAGGACTCATGTATTCAACCGTTTATACCCCTAAAAAATATAAAACCTATAAAATCCTGCTTTCTTCGGATATAACACGCATAAAAATGAAAGAAGCTTTTACGCAAGAAGTTCTTAAAAATATTCTTGATTTTATCAAAGAGTATTAATTATCATATTTTTCGGCATATTTAACCAGCGCTTTATAAATATCCGGTAAAATTTTACCCTCTCTGACTTCTCCGTACAGAATCAAAAGAGCTTCCGTTCTGCTTAATTTACGCCTGTATACGCGGGCCTCCCTGAGTGCACTGTATTTGTCTGATATAGATATAATCTGAACCCCTGTATCAGAAGATATTTCTTCATCCAATGCGGGGTATCCCGAATGGTTCAAATTCTGATGATGATATTTTACAAGTTCCAGTGTTCCGGGTGATATTGACTGTGTTTTCAATAGCTCATAACCTAAAGTAGAATGTATATTCATTATTTCACGTTCTTTCAGGTTTAGTTTTGCGGGTTTATTTAAAATCTTTGACGGTATTAAGACTTTACCTAAATCATGGAGCATAGCAGCTTCTTTTATTACTGATTCATCGGTATTTTTACGTATATTTTCCGGTAAAAATGAATATATTCCGCAAGCTATATTGCAGGTCTCATTCATATGACCGCCGGTTAACTCTTTCAAAGTTCCGGTATTTATTGACGGTTTTAATTTATATTTCTTTAAAATCCCGTAAATTGACGGATTAAGCTCTATCATATGTTTTACGAGGCATTTATGTAGTTTTTCGTCCTTGCCTGTATTTAAAAATGTTTTTCCGTCTTCTTCTGAGCAGACAAAATAGCTGTTGTTATTTATTTGAACAGCACCTTTTAAACAAACTTTCTCTTTTTTGGGGGGATTTAATGTAATCATAAACTTAACATAAGTTTACAATAAATTATGTTTTTTTACAAGCCGAGTTTGCGTATTTTTTTAATTTTCTGCAAACGCCGTTAATATTTTATATAAATTGGACAACAGACGGAGTGAAAAAATTTTTCACTATGTATTCTTAAAACATAAAAGGAGAATTTTTATGACAGAAAAAAGATTTTTAAGTTTTGTACTCACAGAAGGCATACTTCTTGCTGTGTTGGGATTAGGAATGATTATGCTTCCCAAGGTAACAACAATTACATTCGGTCTGATGATGTGTATAGCATTTGTCGTGTACGGCGGATATAAAGCAATAAACGCTTTTTTAACGCGGAATTATTCCAGACACTTTATTCTGAATATGTTTTTGGGGGTAATACTTATGGCTGCGGGGGTATTTATGTTTATGGCGCCGATGTTTAATTTAATGCTTATAACTTCTCTTATAGGTGTATATTTTATTCTGGAAAGCATTTCTTCTACCGGATTTGCAATACAGAACAAAAACACGCTGTATTTCTGGTGGGTCGATATTCTTGTAGCTTTGATGCAGTTCTTTATAGGATTAATAATTATAGCAGGACTTCCCGGAACTGCTCTGTGGGTTGTGGGACTGCTTGCGGGGATTAATTTTCTTATATCAGGCATGGCGATGATTAGTATGTATATATCTACAAAATATATTTATAATTAAGTCTTTTAAATAATACGCCCATTTTGTGATGTTTACTTTAATTTGAGTTTTTTGTAGAATATCACTATGATTGGGAGTGTGTTCAAAAACATTGTTTTTTTGATTATAAGTACGGTTTTTATAAATCCGGCATTTTGTATTGAGCAGGATTATTCAAAATACAGCGGAAATACAATCATTCAGAATGATTTTTCCGAATATATGAAAGGAGTGCAGAGTAAAATTCAAAAAAGCTGGAATCCTCCGGATTCCGCCGAGGACGGATGTGCCGTCGTTATGTTTAAAATTACAAGAAGGGGTGATGTTATAAGTTCGACAATTGTACAAAGTTCAAAAAGCGAGCTTTTTGACGAATCAGCTCTGGATGCGTTAAGAAAAGCTTCTCCTTTTGATAAATTCCCAGCCAATACGGTAAAAGATTCTCTTACTATAAAATATACTTTTAACACCTCTGTTGTTCAAACAGACAGTATGAGAGAGTATGTAAAAAATGCAGACAAATTTTATAATGTAAATAATCAAACGGCATTAAACTACATAAACAGGGCAATAGAAGAAGTCGAAGGTGATATAAGTTCATATTATTTGTATGGCAAACGAAGCAAAATAAAACGTGCATTGGGTGATATAGAAGGGGCTGAAGCAGATTTGACTGAATGTAAAAGACTGAAAGCCAAATTTGACAGAAAACGTATCATGTCCAGTAAACTTATTGCAGAAATGGAAAATTCCCCGTTTTCATATTTTAATCTGGCGCATTCCTATGAAATAGCAGGTGATTATGAACATGCACTACAGGCAATTGATAAAGCAATTGAACTTACGGAACTCAATAACCAGTATAAAAGATACAAAACAGAGCTCAAACAAAAAAGCGGTCTTTAAGACCGCCTTGATATTTCTTTAAAGGAATTAGCCCTTCCATATTCCTATTTACCCTTACATTTCCAAATTCATTTGAGAGAATTGAATAATTTTATTTTTCCCTCTGTGCTTTGCATTATAAAGTGCATGTTCGGCATATCTTATAACTGTATTTGCATCTTCTTCAACATCCGGCATGCAGGGATACGTTGAAATACCGCCTGAGACTGTAACCCTGTGCGGTTCTTCTTCTCCGGCAGGAATAAATTCCATTTTTTCTACCTCTCTTCTGAATCTTTCGCCGAATAAGAAAGCATTTTCTTCCGAAGTATTTGGCAGAACCAGTAAAAACTCTTCATCACCGTATCTTGTAAGAATATCTTCTTTTCTAATCATCGCACTCAGTTTATTTGCAATATTTCTGAGAAGAATATCGCCCCATTCATAACCGTACATATCATTAACCACTTTAAAGAAATCTATATCAAACAAAATGCATGAAAGCTTAGTTCCATAGCGTTTTGAACGTGAAATTTCTTCTTCCAGACGCTCCTGGAGGTATTTTCTATTGTGTAAGCCGGTCAAGTCATCCGTTGTAGATACTCTTTCAAGTTTATCTTTAATAGCTTTAATTTTCAAAAGTGCATTAACCCTGACAATTAACTCGTCCTTTTCAGCGGGATTTTTGATAAAATCATATCCTTCAGCTCGAACAGTAACATCTCTTCTTGTCGGTCCGAAGAATAAAATCGGGCAAGGAAATTTGTTCGTCATAAGTGCATCTTTTGCAAGATCTATATTTTCAACAATCATTAACGACGGGTTAATTACCGCATAATTTTTCATCTGGTCAATTGAAACAACTCTTACATCTGCTTCGTCAATATCAGCCAGTACCGTTTGCAATTCAGGCATAGGTTTTGTTGAATAAATAACAATATTGCTCATAAATCTTCCTCTTATTTAAATTTTAAATATATAAAAGGGGCAGGTTATTACCCCTTACCCCTTTATAATACCTAATTTTTTATAACTATGCAAGTAGGGATATATTTCCCTTTTCTATACCCCGAGTTTTGATTTTTCAAGACAATCTATCAAGGTTGAAGCCACAGTCTTTTGTTCTTCAAGTGTCAATTCGGGGAACATCGGCAGAGAAATAACCATTTCGGTATCTTTTTCCGTATTCGGAAGCATTCCCTTTGTCCAGCCGAGATGAGCATGAACTTTTTGAAGATGAAGAGGTATCGGATAATAAAGCATAGCGCCGATTCCGGCTTCTTGAAGCATTTTGTGTATACTGTCTCTGTTAGGAATTTTAACCGTGTACTGGTGATATACACAATAAGTATCAGAAAGTTCTTTCGGGGTTTGAATATCAGGATGTCCCGCTAACAACTCGTTGTATGTTTTAGCATGAGCACGTCTTAATTTATTCCACTCATCAATATAATTGAGTTTTACTCTTAATATTGCAGCCTGAATTTCATCTAATCTTGAGTTTACTCCGATTTCATCGTGGTGGTATCTGATAGCACCGCCGTGATTTCTTAAAGCAATAATTCTGTTTTTAAGGTTTTCGCTGTTGACCGTGATTAAACCGCCATCTCCCATACCGCCTAAGTTTTTGGTCGGATAGAAGCTGTAACATCCGATATCACCGAAAGTACCGACTTTTCTACCTTTGTATTCCGCACCTATTGCCTGACAGCAATCTTCTATTACATATAAATTGTGACGTTTTGCAATATCCATAATTGCATCCATATCACAAGGCTGTCCGTATAAGTGGACCGGAATAATTGCTTTGGTTTTCGGAGTTATTCTTTCTTCTATCTTCTTAGGATCAATATTGAATGTATCAGCATCAATATCAGCAAATACCGGTGTGGCTCCTACGATACCGATAGCTTCCGTTGTTGCAACAAACGTAAAAGCGGTTGTAATAACTTCATCACCTTTTCCTATATCCAATGCTCTCAAAGCGAGATGAAGAGCATCCGTTCCCGAGTTCAAACTTACCGTATAGTTGCATCCTATGTATTTTGCAAGTTCGACTTCCAAAGCTTTAACATTCGGTCCAAGAATATAAGAACCTGAACGCAATACTTCGCATACGGCTTTTTCTATTTCATTTCCAATTGTTGCGTATTGTCTTTTTGAATCTAAAATCGGTATCATAAAAATCCTCCTATAACTTCCTCTCTATATTATTAAGTTTAACACACAAAATCCGCACCTTTATATAATCTTAACCCAGCCCTAAAATTACGGCTATTGTCAGGAGCAGCGAAAAATAAATCATAAGATTTCTTGATTGATAAATTCTTGTCATAAAATTAGGTGCATTCATCATATTTTCCATAGGAAAATGATACCATTTACGGACGGGAATCGAATCAGGATTTATGGTGTATTCTTCGAGTGACTTATATAAATCAACCGCAAGCGGTATTGTTAAGCATACAATAAATACCTGCCAGTCAAGAATATCAAAAATGCATAGTACAATCAGCGACAGATATGAAATTATTAAAAGCCATTTAAGAATTACAAGTGAATTAAACGGTGTTTTAAAAGAATTTGCAATTGTTTTATGCCCCTCTTTTATATCAAAGTTAAAGTCCATAACGGTATGAATATATAATAGAATTACAGTTACCAGCATTGTAGGTATTGATAAGATAAAAACTTCCGGTGCAATGGTTTTTGTCATAACATAATATATTCCGCCGAAAAGAGCAGGACCGTATGCAATTGCTACTGCAAACTCAGATAGTCTTATTTTTGATAAAAAAGAATACGAAATTCCTAATACTCCGCCGATAATTGCAAAATACAGAACTTCACAGCCGCATTTAAGATAGAAAAATAAGCCTGTTAAACACGCAAATACAGCATAAAATACCGCCAGAGAAAGAACTTCCCACTCCTTCATTCTGCCGGAAACTATGTACCGGCATTTTGTTTGCTGAGAATTTTTTAAATATTCCTTTTTATCAAACCCAACCTGCCTGATAAGAGATTTATAATCAAAATAATCATCAAAAATGTTTGTAGCAAGATGCGCCAGACATATACCTATAAATGCAAGTATTCCGTATACGGAATTGCCTGCATTAAATAATGAATATACATATACAACAAGCCAGGACATAATTGTCATCGGCAGAGAAAAAACTCTTGAACATTCTAAAATATTTGATAACTTATTCAGCAATTATAGTACTCCCTATCCGACCAGACCGCCAAAAGCCATTACATCCTCATAAGAGGCTCCGGCTTCAAGCATCTCTTCCGCAGTAAACCCAAACAGCGTAATTGTATCGATAACTTCATTTTTTTTATCGATGTTTTTGATGACCAAATCCAGCGCGGATTCTCTTGTCATATATTGAAATTTATCATGAATTCCCTGCTTAAAGCTTCTACGCTTAGCTTTTCCCATTTTTATCCCCGCTTTCAAAGGCCAGAAGCGCCGCTCCAATCATACCCGAATAATTCCCCGCTTCTGCAAGTTTTACTAATGTCGGAGCTGTTACAATATCACTGTTTACTTCTTTTTCAATCTTTTTTACATCAGTAAATTGAGCCATTGAACCGGACAGAATAAAACAATCGGGATCAAATAAATTGGCAAGCCCTTTTATTCCAACGATTATATCATTAATCCAACGATCAAAAATTTCCTGCATTTTAGGATCACCGTTTTTAACCCCTTCAACAACATCATACGTAGTAACATCAGGGTTATTAAGAGCTTCTTCTGCATCTTTTTTCAGAGCCGTACCTGATGCATATGCTTCAAAACAATCCCAACCTCCGCAGGTACATTTTCGGCGTTTGTCGGGATACATTTTAAAATGCATTTCTCCTGCTGCTCCGGATTTCCCTTTAAGAATTTTGTTATCAATAATAATTCCGCCGCCGACACCTGTACCCAGCGTAAGCATTACGGAAACTTTGCTGCCCTTTGAAGCACCGATTTTGTATTCTGCCCAGGCTGCCGCATTTGCGTCATTTTCAAGGAAAACTTTTTTGCCGCTTAAACTTTGAAAATCAATAGTGCAGTATCCTTTAACAAGATTTCCGGTTGAACCGATAACAGCCGTATTTTCATTGTTCACGGCTCCGGCGGTTGATATTGCAATAATGTCGACTTCTTCTTCATATTTAGAAATTTCATTTTTAAGCAGTTTTGTGATGGCATCAATAGTTTTAGGCGTTTGAAATCTGTTAATTTCGGAGACTATGTTTCCTTTTTCATCAACTATGCCGCTGTATATTTTTGTACCGCCAATATCAAATGCCAGAGCTTTTTTCATGCTAAACTCCTTCTGCAAATCTTTTTGTAATAAGCTGGGGTCTTGTTATTGCGGAACCTATTACAACGCAGTGTGCGCCAAGCGAAAAAGCCTTTTTAACTTCGTAAGGCTCCCATATCCTTCCCTCCAGGATTACCGGTTTATCCAGTGCTTTGACCAGTTTTTCAAGCAGTTCATAATCCGGACCTGCCGTTGGCTTTCCCGATTCTGTCGTATATCCCGCAAGAGTAGTAGAAATAAGGTCTGCACCCGCTTTTGCACAGCTTATCCCCTCTTCTTGCGTGGAAATATCTGCCATCGCCAATTTGCCTGAGTCGTGAATAAGGTTTATTATATCCTGTACCGTGCAGTTGTCGTGCGAACGTGAGGTTCCGTCAAAAGCTACTATATCAGCCCCTGCCTCTATAAGTTCTTTTACCTCTTTTAATCCCGGAGTTATATATACAATTTCCTTCCAATTTTCCGGCAGCTTCTCAGGCTTCGTGAGTCCGATAACCGGAACTCCGAAACGTTTCGCATTTTTTACATCCCTTGCACCAGCAACTCTCAAGCCTCCGGCACCGCCGTTTATTGCCGATTCCATCATTGCAAGCATACATTCTTCTTTGTATAAAGGCTCATCCGGCATTGCCTGCGATGATACAACAATTTTTCCCTTCAAATTTTCGATAATATCCATAAAAAGATTTTACCATAAATAATATTGATAAAAAACAAAAACAAGACTATAATAAGTAAGGGGTGATTATGAACGGAATAAAAAAAGCTGTAATCGTTTTATTATGCAGTATAATTGCCGGAGTTTTTATTTATTATATAAAAAATAGCAGCACCGAAAATATTAAGCAGGAACCGCCGGAATCGAAAATTTTGACTACAGCGCCGCAGCCAAAACCGGAACAGAAACCTGTTCCGTCTCCTGTCAAAAAAGAAATACCTTTAAAAAAAACAAATTTGTACGGAAATATCCCCAATAATATGCTTCCTCTTTCCGCAGTTCCGGTAATTACGGATTTATCGGAAAATATAAAAAAAACAATTGACGAACTTATTGAAAATACACAGGGATTATATTGGATTGAACGAAGCGGAGATAAAATTTTTGTAATAGCGGAAGTTTCTGAAGATTGTCCGCGCCATGGCATTGAATTTATTGAAATTAATGTAATAACCGGCGAAATTGACAAAGAAACTCCCGGTGTACACAACGATGAAGGGGAGAGTGATGAGTGGCAATATGATAAAGACACGCAGCTGCCGCTTAAGCATATAAAATATGACAGTGACAAAGATGTAGAATATACCGAAACCTGGAATTATTCTCAGGAAACCCCCGTAAAATACGAAATGAAAAATTCGGAAGGTAAAACAATCTCCGTAAAAAAAGAGAATATTGACGGCGAGGCAGGAATGCGTTCCGAACATATAATATATGACGATGAAGGGAAAATAGACTTAAATATTTCAGTATCGTATGATGGTGCGGATATTACAAGATTTACGTATTATAATTCCGAGACACCGGGCGATGGCGTTGTTGTGATGAGCGAATATTCAGACGGTTTAAAATCAAAGGAAACAGTTTACACATCCGATTACAAACTTAAAAATACGTACAAAGCAGTATATAAAGACGGAGAGCGGGCTGAAATAACGGTGTATGACGCATCTGAAAAGGAAGTTGAAAAACTTCTATCCAAATAAGAAAATATCGTCAGTTTCAACTTTTTTAGGCCGCGTAAATTTTTCCATAATCATGCCTGCAGCACCGACGGCAAGACCTGTAAGCGAAGCGTGTCCGATATATGTCAAAAGCGCTTTTGCGTATAGCTTTTTCATATTATTAATCAAAGGCTTCGTAAGACCTGAAGCTTTTGCAAGCTTTATACCTTTATAACTGGCCATTCCTTCTTCAAAAACCGTCGGAAGCATACAGGCAAAAGCCAGTTTTCCTGCATTATCTCTGATAATATCCAGCCCGTTTCGGGGTGCTTCTTCAGGTTTTGGGGTAGAAAACAGGGCTATCGTTCCTAAAAGACCTGCTGCGTATCTTCCGGGCCAGCGGAGCTTGCTTAAAAATTTGCCGAGTTTTCCCGTAATATCATTCATTGCATGCCCCGCTTCATGAAATCCGGCTATGGAGATTTTATCGGTATTTATGACGATTTTTTTTGTCGAAGGCTGATAGTATGCATTTAATCCGCAGACCTCATCGGACATTCCGCCAAGATATTGTGCGGGAACTATGCTTACGCCTTTTTCAGCAAGGCCCGAAGTTTTGATGGAGTTTTCAAAGGCATCTTTATATAAATGGTTTTGATTGTGTTCTTTTACAAGCTGTTTGGAAAAAGGCTTGGAAAATGTCGGCATTGCGCTAAGAATTGCACCCGATGCAAGCGATGCAAGTATATAGCCTTTATAGCTGTTGTTAGAATCTCTTGGTATATATTGATTACCGTTATAGTAGTAGGAATTTACCATACACACTCCGAAACTTCACTTATTTATTATAAAACATCGGAATACAAAAAATTGCTAAATTGTTACACTTTGTTATATTATAGTCTTATGAATTGTTTTTTTAGAGATCAGCAGGAAGCTTTATTTAAGGCAACGAAGCCTTATCAATATGTCGGCGGGGAATTTTTGTCATACAACAAAGATTTTGATTCGGCAAAAGTAAGATTTGCTTTTGTTTTCCCGGATAAATATGAGATAGGAATAAGTAATCTCGGAGTACGTATAATATATGACAGGGTAAACGGTTATAAAAGTGCTGACGGAGAATCTCCATATATGGCAGACCGAGTTTATGCTCCTGAACCAGATTTTAAACCCGAATTTATTTATGGAGTCGAGTCAAAACATGCTCTTAAAGATTTTGATGGTGTAGGGTTTTCTTTGCAATATGAACTTTCTTACCCTACCGTCTTGAAAATGCTTGAAATGGGCGGGATTACAATTAGAAACGATGAACGCAGAGAAGAAGAGCCAATTATTTTGGCAGGCGGTCCTTGTACGTTTAACCCGCTTCCTTTATCCGAATTTATTGACGTTTTTTGTATCGGTGACGGCGAAGAAATGATGGTTGAAGTGTGCGAATCTCTGGAACGCACGAAAGGGCTTTCCAGAAAAGAGAAAATAGAAGATTTATGCAAAGTAAAAGGGTGCTGGTCTGCAAATGTTTTACCTGAAAAAGGAGAAATCTGCGGAGAAAATATTTCCGAATTTCGTACGGTTGAAAAACGAATAGCTCCGCTAACGCTTGAATATACTCCTACTGCTTATCCGATTCCGTTTTCCAGTTCTGTACATGACAGAGCAATTGTGGAAATTAGGCGCGGCTGCGGCAGAATGTGCAGGTTTTGCCAGCCCGGACATGTTACTTTGCCCGTTAGAGAACGTTCGGCAGAGGACATTATAAATATAACAAAGAAGCTTGTGGATAATACGGGATACGAAGAATATTCCCTCCTTTCACTTTCGTCAAATGATTATTCAAATATAAATGAAGTTATAAAAGAGCTTGCGCTTGATTTTAACAAACGTAAGGTTTCTGTATCTCTTCCAAGTCAGCGCATAGACGGATTTAATCTTGAGCTTGCAAATCTTATGCAGTCTGTACGAAAATCAGGAATGACGCTTGCTCCCGAAGCAGGCAGCCAGCGTCTCAGAAATTTTATAAAGAAGAATATTTCCGAAGAACAGATTATAAATACTTCACTTGCACTGTACGAAAACGGCTGGTCAAAAATCAAATTCTATTTTATAGCCGGACTTCCGACTGAAACACTTGAAGACATGGATGAAATGGCAGAGCTTTTAAGTAAAATCAAATACAGAGCGAAGCTTATCAAGCGTGAAAAAGGTTTAAATCACGGGCTTGAAATAACCTGTACACTTTCAATATTTGTTCCCAAGCCGTTTACACCATTCCAATGGTGTCCTCAAATGGATTTGGAGGAAGTTACTGAGCACATTCATTATCTTAAAGAAAAAACAAAGCACATAAAAGGTTTAAAAATAAATTATCACGAGAAGTTTGTTTCACAAATAGAAGCCGTCCTGACACGGGGAGATTCGTCTCTTTGCAAGTATATAGAAGCTCTCTATAAGAAAGGTTGTTATCTTGATGCCTGGGGGGAATATTTTGACAAAAATATTTGGGCGCAAACTGCGGAAGAATGCGGATTTTCGTTGAATGAACTTGCACAGAAAGAGTATTGTCTTGAAGAAGCTCTTCCCTGGGATTTTATAAATACCGGTATAGATAAGAATTGGCTGAAAAATGAATATTTAGAAGCTTTTAAACAAGGGCAAAATTTTTATATTCAGCCTACCTGTGAACATAAATGCGTACAATGCGGTGTTTGTCCGTCGCTACACACGCACAAAGTTATTGCAAAACCTTTCAAAGCTTCTGATAGGGCGCAAGAACTTGTTAATATACAGGCATTTCTCCAAAAGGATGTTCAAGTCTATAAATACAGATTAAAAATAACTAAAAAGGGGCTTTTAAGATATTTTTCACATCTGGACTGGCAGAATACTTTTCATAAAGTTCTTGCAAGGAGCAAATTGAATGTTGCATATACACAAGGATTTAATCCGACAATGAAAGTCTCTATGGGTATTGCACTTCCTCTTTTTGCGGAATCTGAAGGAGAACTTGTCGATATTGAACTTTATGACAACTTGCAGGCAGAAGATATTAAAAATGTAATAAATTCAAATTTGCCTGATGGTGCCGTAATTATTGATGTACAAAAAACAGACAGACACGCGGAGCCCGTGGAAATTCAGGCTCAGTGGGCAGAATATCGTATAACCCCATATAATAAATCAAATGATAATTCTCTTTACAATTTTGAAAAATTTCGGTATGATGTAGATAAGGTTTTATCTTCTGATGAAATTTTGCTCACGAAGAAAAACAAAAAAGGTTTTGAAAAAACAACAGATATTAAAAAATCTATAGGAACACATAGGTTTGAAAACGACAGTCTGTTTATATGTCTAAAAACCGGTCAGGGTTCTGACGTCCCTGCTCTCAGAGCGGATGATTTAATGAAGCTTGTTAATGAAAATCAAATCTTTGATATAACAAGAGTCCGATTCCTGAATGAAAAATTAGATGAGATGTAATATGAGTTTGCGGGTTAAACCTCTAAACTCTGTCATATTAGAAAAGGATTTGAAAAATGAAAGATGCAGTAGCTAACAAAATTATTATAGCCGAGCGTGACAATATTGCTGCGGTCGTAGAAAACGGAAAAGTTGCCGAGTTTTATGTCCATAGAGGAGAAATTATCCTCGGTGATGTATATTTAGCCCAGGTAGAAAACATTTTACCCTCTATAGAAGCAGCATTTGTAAATGTGGGTTCTGATAAAATGGGATTTTTACATGCCCAGGACGTAATGGGGAAAGGCGCTTTGCAGGACAAACTGAAACCGAAACAAAAGATTGTTGTTCAAGTGGTAAAAGAACCTGTAGGGCACAAAGGGCCTCGTGTTACGACAGAAATATCATTGCCCGGAAGATTTTTGGTGCTTATGCCCAACGAAACAGGAATAAACGTAAGTAAAAAAATAACGTCATCCAAAGAAAGAGCAAGATTAAAATCAGTTGTAAATCTGCTTAAACCAGTAGGCGTTGGAGTTATCGTAAGAACAGAAGCTGAAGGACAGACAGAAGCTGACATTCAGGAAGATTTGGAAATCCTGCTCGAGAAATGGAATAATATTATAACTTCTGCAGAAAGCATGACACCTCCAAGCCTTTTATACAGAGATCAGGACTTACTTTACAGAGTTATCAGAGAAGCATGTAACGAAGAAACACAGGAAATTATTGTAGACACTGCTTTCGCACTGAACCGTGTGCAAAATATCCTGCAAAACTGGCATATGAATAAAAATATTAACGTGACATTATATAAAGGTTCCGAACCTTTGCTTGTTGCAATGGATATTCATAAAGAAATTAAAGCGGCTTTGCAAATGAAAGTGAATTTGCCGTCCGGCGGTTATTTGTTTATCCAGACAACGGAAGCCCTTACGGTAATTGACGTTAACAGCGGTAAGTTTACAAACTCCGCAACACAAGATGAAACTATCCTTAAAACAAACATCGAAGCCGTACATGAAATAGCTCGCCAGCTAAGGCTGAGAAATATTGGCGGTATGATTATTATAGATTTTATTGATATGACTTCCCGCGTAGATAAGCTGGCAATGATGGAAGAGCTGGAAATGGCTATGGAAGCTGATAAAGCTAAACCGCAGGTAGGTCAGTTGTCTGACTTAGGATTGGTAGAAATGACCCGTCACAGACAAGGGCAGGCGATAAGCGAAATTTTTGCAAAGCGTTGTCCGCATTGTCAGGGTAACGGTTATATTATGGAAGATATTAAGTTTGCTTCTGCGACTTCCGAAGGTGAATACCGTGCAAAAGCTGCAAAGATTAAACTTCCAATGGGCGGGAAAAAGAAATTTAACAATAATAAATTTAATAATAACAAACAGGAAGAAGTTAAGGAACAGCAGAGTCCGATACAGGAAGAAAAACTTGAAACTACTGAAAATCCGTCAATTACAGCTCAGGAAACAGCGGTTGAAATAAAAGAAGAAAAGAAAACAAGAAGAACAAAAGGCCGCAATAACAAGAAAATTAAGGAAACTGATGTTGTTTCGGAAAATATTGCACAGACTGTTATAACAGAAGGTGCAGAAATTGCTCCGGTAATTGCTGAAAGTGCATCGCAGAATTTAGAAGTTGCGGCTCCTGCTGAAAATACAGAGGTGAAAGCAGAGGAAGAAAAAACTGTTAAGAAAAGCAGACGACCGAACAGAAATTCTCAGAAACGAACCAGAAAGACTACTAAAAAAGATGCGGAAGAATAGAATTGTAACAATTATACTGTTTTTAATTCTCTGTATACCTGTTCTTGCAGAGGAGCCTGTAATGCCTGCTGCTAATCCTGAAGTTCAGGAGGAGACTTTTGAACAAATTAAGGCTAACAGTAATGTTGTTCAAGAACAAGCTGCGCAGGAAAAAATCAGTTATAAACAACCCGTTAGTAAACGCAAAATTGCAAAGAAATTTTTGCTGGCAATGGGCGGTGTTGCAGTCTCCTCTATTCTCCTATTCCTTATTTTGAGCTTGTATAATAAGATTCGAGAAGGATTTGTGACTCCGGAAGGTATAGGTGAAAAAGAAGAAACAATGCTTGAAACACCAGATAATACCGTTGATGCGGTAAGAACTTTTCTTGACAAAACAAAATATTAGTACTTATATACTGCATAGCGCAAATAAAAGGCAATTTATGGAGCAAAGAAATTTTAGTTTTTATATTGTGCCGACACCGATAGGAAATATTCGGGATATTACATTTCGAGCAGTGGATATTCTTAATAAGGTTGATATTATTGCCTGTGAAGATACAAGAATAACTCAAAAACTTTTAAATCATTATGATATAAAGACAAAGTGCATTTCTTATCATAAGTATAATGAGCGTGAACGTATAGATTTTTTTCTAAACGAATTAAGAAATGGTAAACGCATAGCACTGGTTTCTGATGCCGGAACCCCCATGATTTGCGACCCGGGAAATGTAATTATAGAAGAGCTTAATAAAAATGGCTTTACGGTCTCTGCTCTACCGGGAGCTTGTGCTGTGACAACTTTTCTCTCCCAACTGCCCAGAAACAATGAAGAATTTACCTTTATTGGATTTATTCCTAGGAGCGAAAAACAGATAGAAGAAGTTGTTCAAAAGTATTTAAGAAATAATCTGGTTTTCTATGAATCTCCGGAGCGTATATTGAAAACTTTGGGGATAATAAGAAATTTACGCGGAGATATAAGAGTCAGCATCGGACGTGAACTTTCCAAATTGTACGAAGAGGTTAAAACGGACACCATATCCCGACTGTTAGAACATTTTAAAAATGGTATCCGCGGAGAAATTGTATGTCTTATTTATGCAGACGAAAATCCTGAGACAGCAGAATTGGAACAAAAAATAAGCATTTTAAAATCAAAAGGGTTTAAAGATAAAGAGATTTCCGTAATTTTATCAACCTTATATAACAAAAAAAAAAATGAAATTTATAAACGTTTGCTAGACATGTAAACATTTGTAAAGATTTCTTACAAAATCCTAAAGTTTTCCTAAAAAATGCCGATAAGTATATTACAAGATTCAGAAAAATACATTTATCGGAAAGGACAAAAGGATATGTTGAAAAAAATTGCAACCCCAACAAACAATACATTTAGCGGAGTTGAATTTATATTGAGAGGGGCTAAAAAGCGAAGGACAATGGCAGTATCCAATGCGGTAACAATAAATGCCGAATCCGGGGTTCAGGTTAAACTACAAGCAGTGAAATAAGAGTGAGAATGAGCTAAACCGGCTGCATTTACACTCAACAGTTTCAGCGGTATGAAAAGGACTGTCTTGGAATAAGATAGTTGAGAGTATAAAAAGAGTCCCGATGTAAAGTCGGGATTTTTATTTTGAAAAATAAAATGTTTATGATATTATATGTATATACCGAGGAGAAGTGGCCGAGTAGGTTTAAGGCGGCACCCTGCTAAGGTGTTGTGTGGGCTAACCTGCACCGAGGGTTCGAATCCCTCCTTCTCCGTTTTTTTTGGGGAACTGCTAAACATAAAACGGAAAAATCATATTATAAAATTGTCTTTTTACAACCGGTTTGATTTGTACGGATACTTTGATTATTTTGGACAGCCCGCTCTGTGAGGGCGTTTTCAGGTCGGAAAATTAAGTTTACCAAAAAAATCAAACTGCCGAAATGGACTTTTTGGGGACTGTACGGATAGTTTGATTTTTTCTTAATATAGCTGGTTTTAGTGTAAAGAAACAGGACAATACAGAAAAAGGGAACTTGCCTCAAAGTCCCTCTGTGTAAAGGAATTTTAGAATAATTTAGGGTTACAGAAAAGTCCGGTATGTCCGATTTGTAGGACTACTATACTCACAAAAATATAAAAAGTAGAAAAGAATATCCCCCAATAGCCTTATTTCTGTAAGGTAACACCCGATAACAAACATAGGACTTTTGCCGTCAAAAAGTAACATGAGTTCCGTAAAAAATATTTTTCTGCCACAAAACGGAACCTTAACGGAACTTTTTTGCGGAACCAAACGGAACCATAAATCTGTTGTGGTATAATTGAATAAAAGTCGAGGTTATTGTATGAAAAAATTTATTATAATAATGTTCTGTTTATTCTTACCAAGCGTTTGTTTTGCACAAACAGAACATGGGATTATTACTAACAAAAGAGGGCTAGTTTTACAAGCTTTAGATAATGGAGCATTAGGATATATTTGTCCTAAGTGGGCATTAGATAATGACGACTGTCGTTCTGGACAATTTGTATATTTTAATTTCAATCTGGATTTTGTTGACAATCAAAGATTTAGTATTCCTAAAAATTATTATTTTTATGCTGATGGTGTTTACAAGTATGTAAACAGAGAAAATATTTCAAAAACTGTCCGTAAAATAGAATTATATTCAAAAGATTAAAATTAGTTTAAGATTAATTTAAAGTTTATTATTCTTACTCTCAACATGCTCTTTAATAACTTTATAAACATACCTAGTGGTTGTATCACACGCTAAAGCTAATCTATTTACACTCGTTGCATCAAGATAATTCTCAATAATATACTGCTTTTTGTATTGTTGATTGCAGTGAGCATGGATTGAAAACTTTTCTCCTGAAGCATTAAACATTAATTTTTTAGTCGCCTCTAAGCCAATAATAG
>CALUPJ010000051.1 GCA_944322555.1 Candidatus Gastranaerophilales bacterium
AAACATGTCGACAGACATAGGTTACTATTACATTTACCAAGTCATTCTTCTCTGTCTGTCTCAAATACCCCTCCCCGAAGCCATGAAACGTTCAAATCGCATACGCAATCTTTTGCGCAAAAAAAAAGAAGCTTCTTAGCTTCTTTTTATGGTCGGGATGACACGATTTGAACGTGCGACCCCCTCGTCCCAAGCGAGGTGCGCTACCAAGCTGCGCTACATCCCGATATTCAATTGTCAATTTGTGCAGTAGCGCACCTACGGTGCTACCTCTCGAAAAACGTGACATTTAGTCACCTTTTTCTCGGCACAGTCAAGCTGCGCTACATCCCGATATTTAATTATCAATCTCTACCGCAGGTGTTAAACTGCTTATAATAAATGCAAATTAATATTACTGTAAAAATATTTATAAATCAAGTTGGAATTGTGTCTGCAAGTTTTATATTTTGTTTCTTTTAGTGTACAATCAAAATATGAAATATCCGAAATTGGAAAAATTAGTTGATATCATTGCTGTATTAAGGAGTGAAAACGGTTGTGAGTGGGATAAAGAACAAACCCACAAATCTTTGCGTCCTAATATGCTTGAAGAAGCTTATGAAGCCGTGGATGCAATTGATGATAATAATATCCCCAATCTTAGAGAAGAATTGGGGGATGTATTGTTACAGGTAGTTTTGCACGCACAAATAGCAAAAGATAATAATGAATTTGATATTGAAGATGTGGCTGAAGAACTCAGTAATAAACTTATCCATAGACATCCGCATGTTTTTGGCAATCAACAGGTTCATTCTACACAAGAAATTCTCGAAAACTGGGACAAATTAAAGAAAGAAGAAAAAAAGAACAGGAAATCTGTTTTAGACGGTATTTCCAAATCCCAGTCAGCTTTAATGGCTGCACAAAAGATAAGTAAAAAAGTGGTGAAGGTCGGTTTTGAATGGGATTCAATTGAAAGTCTTAAGAAATGTATTAAATCTGAATATCAGGAATTTGAAGAAGCTGTTAAAAAAAATGATATTTCTAAAATGGAAGATGAGATGGGCGATATCTTTTTTGCAACCGTAAACTTTGCTCGCTGGTACAAAATTGATGCAGAACAAGCCCTTCTGAGAGCTAATAAAAAATTTATGAAGCGGTTTCGTAAAATGGAAGAAATTAAAACAAAACCTTTTGAAGAATATACATATGTGGAATTTAATGACTTGTGGAAACAGGCTAAAATAATGATTGATGAGGAGAAATGATTATGAAAAAAGTTTTGGCAGTTTTATGTATGCTCGGATGCAGTGCCGCTTTAGCAGAAGAATTTACTACTGTTTGTGCAAATCATATTCTGGTGCCGACAGAAAATAATGCTGTTGAATTAAAAAGCCGGATAAAGAATTTTGATGATTTTAAATACTATGCAAGAATATATTCTGAATGCCCTTCTGGACAAAGAGGCGGGGATTTGGGATGCTTTCAAAAAGGACAGATGGTGAAGGCTTTTGAAGATGCAGCTTTTAACGGGAATATCGGAGAAACTTCAGAGCCTGTTAAGACTCAATTTGGATATCATCTCTTGTGGATTACAAAAAAATATTAATTAGTTGCTGCTGGTTGATGCCTTTATAATGTCTTTGTGTTTTTTTATGAGAAATTTATATTGAATTATTAAAAAATTGTTTATTTTTTAAAATTTATCTAAAAATAGTGATTTAATGTTATTAGTGAATAGTGACTAGTGATTAGTGTTAGAAAAATATAATTTTCTATAAACTGCTTACTATTCACTACTCACTGAAAATAAGAACAAAGGAGACAAAGATATGGCTAAAACAATTGGTATTGACTTAGGTACAACAAACTCGGTTGTAGCAGTTATGGAAGGCGGTAAACCTACCGTTATAGCTAACGCGGAAGGTATGAGAACGACACCTTCTATCGTTGGTTTCTCGAAAACCGGCGAAAGATTAGTCGGCCAGCTTGCAAAAAGACAGGCTGTTTTGAACCCTGACAAAACTATTGCTTCTATTAAAAGACATATGGGCGAAGATTACAAAAAGAATATAGACGGAAAAGACTATACTCCGCAAGAAATCTCCGCAATGATATTAAGAAAATTGGCAGATGATGCAAGTGCATATCTCGGAGAAAAAGTAACATCAGCCGTTATTACGGTTCCTGCTTACTTTAATGATGCTCAAAGACAGGCAACAAAAGATGCCGGTAAAATTGCAGGGCTTGATGTATTACGTATCGTAAACGAACCGACTGCAGCTGCTCTTGCTTACGGTTTGGAAAAAGACAAATCGGAAAAAGTTCTTGTATTTGACTTAGGCGGCGGTACTTTTGATGTGTCTATTCTTGAAATCGGCGACGGTGTTCACGAAGTTCTTTCTACATCAGGTGATACTCACCTGGGTGGTGATGATTTTGATAAAAAGATTATTGATTGGATTTGCGACGAATTCAAAAAACAGGAAGGCATTGACCTGACTAACGACAAACAGGCTATGCAGCGTATTAAAGAAGCTGCTGAAAAAGCTAAATGCGAATTGTCATCAGTAGTTGAAACTACAATTAATCTTCCTTATATCACAGCTGATGCTAACGGTCCGAAACACTTGGAATTATCTTTAACAAGAGCTAAATTTGAAGAACTTTCACATGATCTTCTGGAAAGATGCAAAAAACCTGTTGAACAGGCTCTTTCTGATGCGGGTTTAAGCAAAAATGATATTAATGAAGTTGTGCTGGTAGGAGGTTCAACCCGTATACCTGCTGTTCAACAATTAGTTAAAGCATACACGGGCAAAGAACCCAACCAATCGGTTAACCCTGATGAAGTTGTTGCGGTTGGTGCTGCTATCCAGGCAGGTGTATTAGCGGGTGAAGTTAAAGATATCGTTTTGTTAGACGTAACTCCTCTTACATTGGGTATTGAAACATTAGGCGGTGTTATGACTCCGCTTGTTCCTCGTAACACAACTATTCCTGTAAGTAAATCGCAGGTATTTTCTACGGCTGAAAACAACCAGACAGCTGTTGATATTAACGTACTTCAGGGCGAAAGACCAATGGCAAGCGATAACAAATCATTGGGTATGTTCAGACTGGAAGGTATCGCTCCTGCTATGAGAGGTGTTCCGCAAATCGAAGTTACATTTGATATCGATGCTAACGGTATTGTTAATGTTTCAGCTAAAGATAAGGCTACCAATAAAGAACAAAAGATTACGATTACAAACTCTTCTAATCTTTCGGAAGCTGATATTGATAAAATGGTTATAGAAGCGGAAGCTAATGCTACGGAAGATAAGAGAAAGAAAGAAGAAGCAGAAATTAAGAATAATGCTAACTCATTGATTGCTTCTTCGGAAAGAATCGTAAAAGACTTTGAAGGAAAAATCTCCGAAGATGACGTTAAGAAATTAACAGAACACAGAGAAGCACTTCAAAAGGCACTGGATGAAAACAAGTCTGTTGAGGAGTTGAAGAAATTGTCTGAAGATTTGCAGCAAACAATGTTTGCAATCTCACAAAAAGCGTACGAAGCCGTTCAAAAAGAAGGAGGAGACGCTCAGAGTGAAGCAAATTCCGCAGGTTCCGAAGCTTCATCTGACAAAAAAGACGATGATGTCATTGATGCCGAATTTACTAAGGAATAATAAAATATAAAAACAAAAGCAGCGCGCCGGGTACACCCGGCGCGCTGCTTTTCTAATTTAAGCCACTCAGCCTATTGTAACTTTATAAGTTGTGATGTTATTATAACCACAATATTATTTTGGATAGGTAATCTTAATGAAAATTTCCGTTATTATTCCCGTATATAATGCTGAAAATTTTATTACAGGATGTTTAGAAAGTTTAGCAAAGCAAACTCTTCAAGAAATAGAAATTATATGTGTAAATGACGGTTCAAGTGATAATTCTTTAAACATTTTAGAAACTTTTGCCCGAAAAGATGAACGTATTAAAATTATTACTCAAAAAAATCAAGGAGTTTCTGCCGCAAGAAATGCGGGAATTAATCTTGCGAGAGGGGAGTTTATAGGTTTTGTTGATGCTGATGACCGTGTAAATCAGGATTTCTATGAAAAGCTATATAATTCAGCCGTAAAATATAGTGCAGATATTGCTTGCGGAGATATCGAAAGAGTTGATGGGGAGAAAATTATTCCGTTTTTCAGGATTAAAAAAGAAGAAGTATTTCAAAAAACAAAAGATAAATATAGAATTTGTAAACTTCCGTGTTGCAGTTATATATGGAATAAAATATACAGACGCACGGCGCTTTTAAAGCTAAATTATCCGTTTTCTGCTGATTATCATACTTATGAAGATATGCCCTGGACGCATGTAGTGCTGGACAGGCTCGGAGCACTTGTAACAGTTCCAAATGCGGTGTATTATTACTACAATAACAAGTATTCTGCTTCTCATAGATATGATGAAAAGCAGGAGTCAGATTTAAGGTCTGCAAATGCGGAATGCATTAACTATGTCCAAAAATTGGGAATAAAAGTTGACTATAAATGTTATCCGCCCAAAAAGCGTATACGATATAATATATTAGGATTTAAATTACTGGATATTAAAATATGGCCAAAAATGACCATATTTTATTGTTGCAGTATACCGGTTTTAAAAATCCGAATCAATAATAATTATTAATAATACTTTATCTTATTAAGTAATTATGAAATAAATTCTCAAAAAACTGTCTGCGTGGAGAAGGGGATGCAGGATTATCAGCATTATCACCTAGCACTTCTCTTAAATTTTCCGCAAATAATGCGTTCATCATGCCATCGACTTGTGAAAGGTCTACTTTTTGCCCCAATCTTATGAGTTGCAGCTCAAGATTGTCAAGGAACTTTGCACCGCAAGTGTTACATACATCTATTTCAACACCGCCTTTGCCGGAGCCCATTTTAACCATAGGTATTTTACAAATCGGGCATATACGTGTTTCCTCAGAATCGACTTCTTTAAATTCCCGTCCTTTAACTGCTTCTAGAATCTCATTCACACTCTCATGTGTTTCATCAAACTTTTCGAGCTCCCTGTTATTAAAAAATATTCCGCCGCAGCCATCAAGGCAGATATCAATGTTTACTTTAGCTTCCGGCATATAAATCTTTTGCATTTCTTTCCCGCAAGCGGGGCATAATATTGTGTTTTTGTTATCAGCCATAAATTTCTCCTATCTAAGCACTAAATCGCCGTGTTTTTTGATGTGTTCTATAAGTCCGCCATCCTCAAGAAGTTTTATCATAACATCAGGCAGCGGTTCAATTGCAGTTATTGTACCTTTTGTAAGGTTTTTAAGCGTTCCGGCTTTTATATCCAAATCAAGCTCATCTCCGGCATCGATTCCGTCCGTATCGCATTCAATCGCCAAAAGTCCTATATTAATTGCATTACGATAAAAAATTCTAGCGAAGGATTTAGCGATTACCGCTCCGACTCCTGCAATTTTTATAATTTGCGGAGCGTGTTCTCTTGAAGAACCGAGACCGAAATTGTGGCCTGCGACGACAAAATCACCTTTGTGCATATTTTTTGCAAAATTTTCGTCAGCATCTTCAAGTACATGTTTGGCAAACTCCTGTAAATCGGAGCGCAGATGAAATAGTCTGCCTGGTGCTATATGGTCGGTTGAAATATTATCGCCGAATTTAAAAGCTTTCCCTCTCATTTTAAACCTCTATCCTCTGAGTTGTACAGGCATTACAAGGTAAACATAATCTTCATCGGAAACAGGAGTAAATACAGTTGCAGAAAGCGGCGTATTTAACTGCACTTTAATTTCTTCCGATTCCGCGATTTTAAGAAATTCAAGTATAAATTTATAATTAAACGCAATTGCGAGCGGTTCACCCGTATATTTAATATCTATTTCATCCTGCGAATTCCCCGCATCAGGAGAATCGCCGGACAGTTTAAGCGTATTATCGGCAAATTCAAATTTAACAATACTGTTTTTTTCGTTAACCATAACAGCAACTCTTTCAAGTGCCGAGATTAAATCTCCTTTATCAATAACAGCTTCTTTCGGAAAAGTCTGCGGAATAAGCTGGTTATATTTAGGGAACTGCCCGTGCATAAGGCGCGTGACTATTTTTGTTTTATCAATCGTAATAACAATTTTTTTCATTTCTTTACAGATTTTGATTATTTCAGATTCAGTAAGAAGTGAAATTTTGGATAATTCGGCAAGAACTTTTGACGAAATGAGCATTTCAAAGGGTTTTTCTTCGTCTGCCGAATTATTTTTAACAACTTCTCTTACTCTTGCAAGGCGGTTTCCGTCTGTTGCTGCCATTTCAAGAACATTTTTGTTTACTTCGCAGACAACACCTGAGAGCAGATTGTTTGTTTCATATCCGGCTGCTGCAGACACAACCTCTCTTATGGCTTTTGTAAAAGGTTTTGTTTCAATTTCCATGCAATCAGCTTCGGAAATGTTTTCTTCTACCTGCGGGAACTCGTTTGCAGAAATCCCGATGATATCAAATTTAGAATTTTTACAGGTTATAGTGGCAGTTGTGCCGTTTACTTCAAGGTTAATCAACTCATCATTGAGCCTTGACAAAATTTCGCCGAGTTTTTTTGCGGGAAGAGTGATTTTTCCTTCTGCTTCAACATTTGCATTTATAAGTGTAATTATTGATAAATCGAAATCCGTAGCAGTCAATTTAATTTGATTGGAGTCTGCCGTTTCAATTAAAACATTAGCCAGAACAGGTTGCAACCCTTTAACAACCGTAGCTCTTTCGACAATTCTTATACCGTTTAGTAAGTCATCTTTACTTGCGACAAATTTCATATACTCTACCCCTTAAAATGTTCATTTTACAAGCTAATTTTAATACAAAACGGATAATTTTACAAGCAATATTGACATTTGCAGAAAAATAATTAAAAAACTTATGTAAACAAATGTAAATATTTGAGAAAAAATCCTAAAGTTTTTCAAAAAAATGCCGATATAAAAATTGTAAGCAATAACAGAACTCCGAGAATTATTTAGGAAAGGATTAAACAAATATGCGTATCGAAAATGAAATGTTATCAAGATTCAACACTAAGTCAGAAGTAAAATCAATGGATATGTCATTGTCACAAGAATTGGACTTCTTCTTTGATAATGTACTGGACACTGTCGTAGATTATTTTAAAGAGGAAGTCGTTGTATAAATTAAGAGCGAGACTCAAAATACATTTATTCCGAAACCGCAGTTTTCACTTGCGGTTTTTTATTATATAATTCTGTTATGGCAATAAAATCCTGGACAGATTATTTTTTGGATATGGCAAAAACGTGTTCTTCACGCTCTAATTGTTTGCGTGCACAGGTAGGAGCAGTTATAGTCGGTCAGGACAAAAAGATTAAGGCAACCGGCTATAACGGAACACCTTCGGGAGTTGAGTCCTGTTATGAGCGCGGCGAGTGCTACAGGATAAAGAATAAAATTCCTTCGGGTACCTGTTATGAAACCTGTCGTTCTATACATGCGGAACAGAACGCTATCATTCAAGCGGGGCAGGACAGATGTACGGGTTCTACCATGTATATTTACGGGCACAATTTTATCTGTATATTATGCAAGAGGTTTATCGTTCAATCGGGAATTGTTGATGTTTACCTTAAAAAAGATGAAAATTCTCCGATTTTGCATGTTTCCGTAGAAGACATAAAACGCGAATTGGAAAATCCGGTCTGTGTTTCGTAATCATTTGGTGTGAGGCGTTCCGGACTAATTTATAAATGTGTTTCTAATAATGCGGACTGCCTGATCGGGGTATATATTCATATAAAAACTCCCCTGTTGCATAATTGTTTTGGAAATTATAATAAGGTAAATAAATTTAAGACAAATAAGAAAGGAGTTTTTGTATGTTAGAAGAAGAAAGAAATCATCATCCGGTTTGGAAATTTTTAGGTATAGTTCTTGCAACTTTTATCGGTGCATATCTGGCATTCTATTTTGTTGTTGATACTACATTTAACAGAATGATGAATCCGGAATATCAACTTAGAAAAATGGAAAAAATGATGCATCGTCAGGAAAAGAGACTACACAGGTTTGAAGATAAAATGCTGGAAAACCCGTTTGAGCCTAAATTTGCACCAACTCTTGTAGATTTAACAAAAAATTCGGATGAATACAAAGTAGTAGTGAATCTTAAACCTCTCGGTAATGATGAAAAAAACGTCAATGTCAAATTGGATAACAATGTGCTGACTGTCTCCGGCGAGATGGAAAAAAGCGGACGCCGCGGAGAAAGAATTATGAGATTTTCGCAGTCGTTTTATCTTGATGCGCGTCTGGAAGCAGATAAGATGACAAAGGAACGCGAGGGTGATAAATATATAGTTACAATTCCGTTTGAAGAAGAATAAAATATATTAAAAACGGAGGTTAAACCTCCGTTTTTAATATATTATTAAATATAATACTGGCTTCCTGCTCGGTTTCTTTGTTACCCCAGCCTTTAGCTTTTGCGGAAGTTGTTATATATAATTTTTTTTGTGCGCGTGTAATTGCTACATACAGCAATCTTAAGCTTTCTTCGGAATTAAATTCTTTTAATTCCAATTCCGATTTGCGTTTGTATGCCGGATTGAAAGATTTGACTTCTTCCATAAAAACGGAAGAGGCTTTAAGTTTTGCTTTTTCAACATCAATTGAAAGATTTTTCTCTGCCATTTCCGGTAAAAATACATACTCAAATTCATCACCTTTAGATTTATGCAATGTCATAATTTGTACTTTACCTTTCATTGCATCTTTATCTTCTTCTTCGGAGAAAAATTTAAATCCGCTTAATGACGGTTTTTTAGATAACTCCTCCAGTCTTTGAAGTGTCAGGTCAAATTTCCCTTGAGCATTTAATCTTTTTACCAGTGTTGCAATAAGATAGACATTTGATTTTTCAATATCGCTTGTGTAATAAAATAATCCTATTCTTATAACAAGTTCTTCAATCGGCAAAGTTGAAGAATTGAGCCAATATTGCATATCCCACAAAAATCTGCTTAAATCTTCGGACTCTATATCATCTCCGTTTTTTTGAATAAAAGGGCTTTCGGAAGCTCTTATTTCCAACTGCAAACGCGGTTTATAAAACCCGAGCTCGGACAGGGTTTCATAGACCGAAACAACAACGTCATTGTCATACGGGTTTTGTATAAATTTCAGTATGGAAAAGATTGCGTTGAAAACACCTTTTTGGCCGAGGGACTCACTTCTTGTAATACTTTTCAAGCCTGCATTATTGATAAAATCCGCCCAGCTTCCGACCTGGTAATTATTTCTTAAAAGTATTCCTATTGTTGCATTTTTATTTCGGGTAAGGATATTTTTTATTTCTTTTAAAATGAAATTCCTTTCCGCAAAACCGTTTTCAAATATATGGGAATAAATTGCATTTTCACATACGGGATTTTTACCTGCAACTCCATTCATATAACTTTTGAAGAATGCTTTGGGAAGAATTTTTTCTCCAAAATCAACCAGTTTGTTTGCCAAATCCATGACATCCTGAGTGCATCTCTGTGAATGATTCATCTCTACGGTCTTATCGGCATTTTTAATAAATGAACGAAAGCCTTCAACATCTGCATTTGAAAAAGTTGTTGTAATTGCCTGATTTATGTCTCCGCAGCGGATTAAATTTTTGTGCCTGCCTGATAACAGTGCGATTAATCTTTGCTGCACTCCCGATGAGTCCTGCGCTTCGTCTTCTATAATATATTCGCATTGATTTTGATAATATTCCAAAATATCGGGATTGTTTTCAAGTAATTTAACCGACATTATTAGAATGTCATCATAATCTATTAAATTTGCTTCCCGCAATTGCGTTTGATATTCTTTGTAAAAAGTTTTAAATTTTTCTGTTTTTTTGTCTTCTGACGGAGTGTCAATATTTCCCTCCTGCAGTTTGAGAACTGAAATAGCCCGATCAAATTCTTCGGTTTCTGTTTTCGTGGATTTGCCGCTGATGCTTCGTATTATTCTTGTGCGCTGCGTATCGTCACAAATATCAAAATCGGAGGAAAGATTTAATCTTTCGAAATTGGAATTGTCTTTTATTATTTTTAATGCAAGTCCGTGAATTGTACTTATATTCGGGAGCTGCGTTGTATTAGGACACATATTTTTTATTCTTTCCCGAAAGTTTCTTGCGGCAGAGTCCATATATGTCAAAACAAAAATATTTGCAGGATTAATCCCTCTGTCAATCAATTTAATGATTAATGCCAGCAGAATTGTTGTTTTACCGGCGCCCGGGACTGCGGAAATTGCCATAGAACCCTGTTTATACTCCAATACCGGTTTTTGATCATCACGTGGAATTATACGAAAAACTTTCTTTTCTTCGACCGGTTCTTCTGCTGTTCCCGCGAGGTATTCTTCAATACCTCCCAAATTTTCGCTTCCTGATGCATCAAATAAACTTGAACATGCCCAGATATGTTCCTTTGCAAGCAGAAGCAGTTTTCTTAAAATTCTTGCGGTTTTTTGTTTAGACAAAAATATGTCATCTTCAACCGTATATTCCTCTTTAGTCCAGTCTGCCTGCATAACCCAGGCATTATAAAGCGGCCCTGTATCTGTTTTTACCCAGTCTCCGTGAGAGATATCAAGCCAAAACTGGTATCCGGTTGAAATTTTATTATCAATAATCTTTTGCGGAGTAGCAACAATTAAATCGTTTTCACCAATTTCTAAAGTTGTACCGGGGTTTTCCGCAATTATGGAATTTTCAATTTGGACTATGATTTCTTCCGCACGTTCTGCAACTTTTTTCCAACCTAAAACGCTTTCAAAATCTTTTAATTGTTTTATAAAGAAATTAAATTTATTAATTTTTGTTTCATCAACAAAATCAATACCTCCGTAAAACATATCGAAAACTTTTTTTGAAAGTTTTTCATCTTTTGATTTTACATTCTTAAATGTGTCATAGAATTTTTTATATTTTTCACTGTAAAATTCAGATGTATCAGGCAGTTTTTTATTCGTTTTATAATATTCTAAAATCTGATGACAGTATTTTAAAGGTATTCCTGCAAAATCAGAAAGTATGACTCTCAAATCCATTTCATTGATTTCAATCTCAAGCATAAGTTTTAAAATATTTAAACTGGATTTTACGAGCGGATTGTCAACAAGTTTTTCACTTCCCGATAAAAATAAAATATTACAATCCAAATTTTCTCTTAAAGTAAAATGCAGCATGTCATCCTGAAGCGGAGTTATTATTGCAATATCTTTCGGAAGAACCTTTTTTCTAAATAAGTTTTGTATCTTTTCGACCGTGTAATCAAGAATATCAGCTCGTTTTGACAACGAAGTTAATGTAAAATTTTCCAATCTTTCATGTGTTCTTTCAAGAATATTGGAGAAAATAATTTCGCCCTGTGTAAATGTTTGGTCTTCTTTTCCCGGGGCTTCGTACGGAAAGAGATCGGGAAAACGAGTCGGGTCGGAAATTACTTCTTCATCAAACAGTTTTCTTAATTTATATTCAATTGAAGTATCTGCACTTAAATATCCGCATCTGGACGAACCAAGAGAGTCGAAACAAATTACCCAATCCTTAAGCTGCGGTTTTAAATATGCAATAAAATCAAAACAAACCGGAGTCATTTCATCAGCATCGTCAACAAGAAGATATTTAATATTTTTAAAATAATCCGTATTTTTATAAACATGATTGAAAATCAAAGTCTGCCTCAGATAATCCAGACTTCTGCTTTTCAATGTGACACCCAAAAGTTTTTTTATAATCTGTTCCGCATCGTCTGCAAAAGATTCTTTTAGAATTTTTGCCCGTTCTTTTACATCTTCATTTGACAAATGGTTTTGTACAATTAAAGAATATCTTCTGAAAATTTGATGGAGAAGAGAATGTTTTGAATTATATCCTTTTACATCAATCTGTTTTAAGATATCTTTCAATAGAAACTGCGAGACTTCCAATCCTACAAGATTTGGTAAGATAAATGCGGATTCAGAGGGAATTGAGTTTTCAATAAAGCACCAATTATCAACAAGTGTATTATATACAATTGAAAAAAAAGAGTGAATATTTAATTTTTCTATTGCATCAATTTTTATATTTTCAAGAATTTTATCGGTAAATTGTTTTTTTAAACCGGAATTTTGGACAAGAACCAGTATTTCTGACGGTTTAACACCATCGGAAATAAGTTTAAGATATTTTTCGACTAATACTTTAGTTCGAAAATCGACTTTAATAAAATTTAATAACATACTCCTTATAGACTATTTTATCATAAACACGGTTCAAACCTCTTGCCAAATCAGAAAATTTTTACTACAATAATCTGGTAAGCAATTACAGATACACTATTTAAGAAGGAGATTAAAATGGCAAGAGTTAAAGAAGAAAAAAAAGGTATTCAAGAACAAATCATTGAATCAGCAGGTCAAATTTACAACTACCTTTCAAACAAAGGTGAAGTTTCTATTAACAAAATGAAAAAAGACCTTTCTTTAAACGAAAACTTTGCTGAAATGGGCTTAGGCTGGTTATCAAGAGAAGATAAACTTGAATACACTCAAAAGGCTAAATCAGTAACTGTAAAATTAAGATAGTTATCTGAAATAAAAGTTTGATAAAACCTCTCTTTGAATGGAGAGGTTTTATTTTTTTATAACTTTAATTTTAACTATCTTTTTTTACGGTAGTTGAAAGTCCTTTGACGGCAAACGGTTTCGCAAAGTAGACTGCACTTACAATACCCAGAGCTGCACCTAAAACATTTAAGGATGTTTTTATACCTTTCCATTTTGCCGGTAAAAAATTCGAAATTGAAATTAAACCGCTTCCTGCCATTAAATAGATATATGCTTTAAAAATTCCTCTTGGAACAGCAACGCAATCCTGAACATCGCGCGGATTTTTGACATTGTCAACTATAATATCTATAAATTCTCTTTTAGGTTTATTTGGGTTATTTTTAAAAATCGGTGTTTGTATTTTTTGAATATTCATGATATTTACTAAAAAACTCTAAAAATTTTTTTTGCCAAGTCTTTAAAAATATTTTTCTTTATGATAGTATTTTCATGTAACTCATACAATGGGTGCGTGGCGCAGTTGACTCTGCCGAAAAAAATCCGAACCGTTGAGGATTTTTTGAGAGGTAGCGAACACGGAAGTGTTCCCGCTGGCAACTGCAAAACATAAAATTAAAAATTTAACACAATGGGTGCGTGGCGCAGTTGGTAGCGCAGTTGACTCTTAATCAATTGGTCGTGGGTTCGAGTCCCACCACACCCATTTTTTTAGAAAAGAAGCAGTAGGTTTTGGTAATCTTTGATTACCGAAACATTTTTATTGTGATAAATTTCAATTTAGCACAAATTACTCCGAAAATATTTTCGGAGTTTTTTAGGCAATTTTTTAAA
>CALUPJ010000052.1 GCA_944322555.1 Candidatus Gastranaerophilales bacterium
CTGGATAGCCCTAGCGAGCAAAGTTCCGTCTTTTGCCTTAATAACAAATGAACGGCCGTTTCTGTAAAGTGCTTTTACCATAACATTTGCATAACGTTTTACATCCGTAAAAGCTTCCGGAAAGCTCAGACAACCCTCATGGCTTATAACAGCTCCTGATTTTTTTATAATCTTAGGGTTTATGAATACCATAGGGTTCAAAGGTTCATTACCCGTTGAAACATCGATAACAAAAACTCTGTAATTTTCACCTATCTGTGGTGCTGCTAAACCAACGCCGTTTTGGGCATACATTGTATCCAGCAAATCAGCAACCATATTTTTTATCTTCTGGGAAACCTTATGAACATCTTTTGACGGCTGTCTCAAAGAGGGCTCCCCGTATTTTACGACTTTTCTTATTGACATAATAACCTCTTTTACTTTTACATTCTAGCATAAAAAATAAATAACTTGCCAAAATAATGCTATAATGAATTTATGAAACGGTTTTACATAATTATACTTGTATTTCTTTTAATTATAACTCCCGTATTTGCGTCTGCCGTAAAAATTTATGATAAAGACGGGTTTCGTTTGGGAACCTGTAAAAAGAACGGAAATGTGTTTGAAGCGTATGACTTAGAAGGCAAACCTATATTAAAAGATGCTCTTGATAAAGAACTGCCGGCAGAGGAGACATATTTTTATGACAGAAACGGAAATCTGATAAGGTTTTCAAACGAAAAACGCACAATTGCTCCGGTAAATATAGAATTTAACGAACCGAGGCATGTAATCTTAAAAGGGCCAATTTACGGGGATTATCGGCGGAAACTCCAAAAATCTCTCTGAAACAGAACAAGAACCGGAATTAGTTCAAGACGTCCTATATACATATCTATTATGAAGATAGCTTTTGTAATCCAATGCAGAGGCTCAAAGCTTTCCAACGGGCCTATTGCTCCAAATCCCGGGCCGATATTCCCGACGGCGCTAACGGCGCCGGTAATGGCAACAACCGTATCTTTTTCGACAATTGCAATTAAAAAAGCGGAAAATGCAAGTATTGCAAAATAAAACGAAATAAACATCAGTGTCTGATACAAAACATCGCGCGGAACTGAATAATTATTTATTTTTATATCCAAAACGGCTTTCGGGTGCAAAATTTTTATCATCTCGATTTTCATAATCTTAAAAATCAAAAGCCATCTCATCACTTTTAAACCGCCACCTGCAGAACTTGCGCAGCTTCCGCATAGCATTGATGCAAAAAGAATTATTTTGCTTGCATAATCCCATTTCGTAAAATCTTCACTGCAAAAACCCGTAGAAGATATCAGCGTTGAAATTCCGAAAAATGCATTTGTTAAACTTTTGAAAAAATCATAATGGAGGTTAATGCACAGAGAAAGTGTTAATGCCAGTGAAAGTATGACAACAATGCCGAAATAGACTCTGAATTCTTCGTTTTTGAACAGAATAAACGGGTTTAACTTTGTCCAAACTCTGTATTGAAGATTGAAACTTACTCCGGCAAAGAACATAAAAAATGTTATAATCCATAAAGTAAGATTTGAAAATCCTATAATGCTCTGAGCATTCGGAGAAAGCCCGCCGCCGGAGATAGATGAAAGAGAATTACAGACTGCCTCAAAACCGCTCATTCCGGAGAACTTAAGCAAAACTATTTCCAATAAAGTAAGTCCCGCATAAATTTTCCATAAAGCCGCTGCCGTATTTTTAATCCTAGGAGTAAATTTATCTTCCGTTGGGCCCGGAGCTTCCGCAAAAAACATTTGCCTGCCTGCGATTGCAAATTGAGGTAAAATGGCTATAAATAATACTATAATTCCCATACCGCCAAGCCATTGGGTCAGGGAACGCCAAAAAAATAAAGCATTAGGGTACTCAAAATGAGTAAATATAGTTGAACCGGTCGTAGTTATTCCTGATGTTGCTTCGAAAAGTGCATCAATAGGTGTTATACCGAAAAATAAATACGGTATTGCCGCAAAAATTCCGGCAAACAGCCACGAAAAAGTTACAACACAAAGACCTTCCGATTTCTTGATATCGTTTATGGATTTAACTTTTTCAACACCCTTTACGGATTTTTTTAATGTAGCTGCAAGCAGAAATGCGGATGCAGCAGATATTAAAAACGGCAGAGCCGCATTATTTTCGTGATAATAAAGTGCAACAAAAACCGGTAAAAGCAATACGATACCAAAATACATTACAGAAAGACTGAACGAGTATGCTAAATACGTTAATCTCATTAAATTTCCTCAAAATATTCTCTTATCACAGGTGCATTTGCACTTGTAGTAAATATTATCAGATTGTCACCGCTCATAACCTGTGTTGCTCCGTTTGGTATAATAATCCTTTTTCTTCTCTGAATAACACCTACAATGGCTTTTGCAGGCAGCTTCAGCTCCATAATCTTTTTTGTCTGATAGTTCTCGGGCAGCTCTATGACCAGAACTTCACCTCTGCCTTGCTCGACAGTTGCCAGAATACCGATATTCGTTTCTTTGATATTATTTTTGATTTCGTTTAAAGCAGCCGTTTTAAGCGAAATTGCTATATCAATACCTACTTTTTCAAACAAAGATACATTTGTGTTTTTTGTTACGCGGGAGATTATTCTTGCGGTCCCCAAATGTTTAAGCAAAAGCGAACACAAAAGATTTTTTTCGTCGTTATCCGTAACGCTGACTACCACATCCGAGGAGGCAACATCTTCTTCGTTCAAAAGTTCCAAATCCGTTCCGTCGCCGTGGATGATAAGTGTGTTATCAAGCTCCTGTGCTAAAAATTCACATCTGTCCTCATCTTTTTCGATTATCTTTAATTTGAGTTTTAAATTTTCTAAATTTCTGGCAAGTTTTAAGCCTACATTTCCGCCGCCTATAATTGTTACGGTTTTAACAAATTCTTTTTCATGGAAGAATTTTCCAGCAAGAATATCAAGAGAATTGGATAAACCCATAAATATGACTTTGTCATCCTCATGTAAAGTTGTTTCACCGTTTGGAATAAACAGTTCGCCGTTTCTCGTAATACCTACAATCAAAGTATCTTTCGGGAATTCGCAATTTTTAACCATACGGTTTACCAGAATTGAATTGGCGGCAATTTTATATTCCAGAAGCCTTGCCCGTCCGGAGGCGAAATTTTCAACATCAAGAGCTTTTGCAACTGTTATAATACGGAAAATTTCCTGTGTTAAGAGTTCTTCCGGCCATATAATATTATCAATATAAAAATCACAGTTGTATTCAGCGTCTTTTGCGATTCCGAGAGAAGATTTGTACTCTTCTTTCCTTACAAAACAAAGTGTTTTAACCGTGCTTATTCTTTTTGCCGTAAGACACGCAACAATATTAAGTTCGTCAGAATCTGTACATGCAATAAAAACATCCGCCGATTTTATATCTGCTTGTTTGAGAATTTCGATATTGGAAGCATTGCCGGGAATAAATCCTACATCAAGTTTGTTAAAAGCATCTATTTTATACTGCTCTTCATCAATAACCGTAATATCATTATTAGTGAAAAACTCCGAGGCAATCATGTAGCCGAGTTCGTTTGCACCAAAAATTATAATCTTCATAGCTCTAATTTAACGCAAAATCAGGTATAAAGTCAATCCAACTGCTTAACAGTGGCAACAATTTTTCCGATTAATATTAAATCCATTACGGATTTTCCGCTGATTGTTCTGACCCTGTATTCAGGATTATCGGATTTTATAATAATTTCATCTAAATTTTTGGAAAGACGTTTTACAAAAAATTCGTTGTTATAGCAAAAAACATAAATTTTATTATCCTGAATTTGATTTCCGGTCCAGTGTTCCACAATTAATTTATCACCGTTGTCTATTGTCGGAGACATGCTGTTGCCGGAAGCATTAATCATTGAATAAAGTTTACTTTTTGAATATCCGCTTATCATTGATGTTGCAATCGGCAATTTGGTTTTTTCACTCGAAAACACAATACTTCCGCTTCCGCAGCTTGCAAAAACATCTGTATAGTAGTCAATATAAGCAACCTCTGCCATTGTATTAAAAATATTAATCTTGAAAAAATCTTCAACACGTTTTAATTCGGATACGGTTACTTCACTTTCATTTTTTATCCTGTTGCTGATAGTCTGCCTTGTAATTCCAAGACTTTCCGCGAGCATGGATTGATTTACCGCAGTACCTGTATGATTTGATATTATAGTAATTAATTCATCAAGTTTCATGTTTCACCGATACAAAAATTTTACTTGACATGTGTATCATATTATCTTACAATAAGATACAAAATGTAAGCTTTCTTTTTAATATTTAAGCATACATTTTGTATTATGTCAAACTGTAATTGTTGGGTAGAGGAGCAAATGGGTTATAAATACAATGTATCATGTAGTGAGACAATATCAAAAAATTGGACATCTACGGCAATAGATTGTTACAAACTCGGATGTATGTGTTCGAGATGTAATTTATACAAGATATATTTTTCAAACAGCAGTATGAAATGCCGTATGAAAGAGACAGTAATAGAGCTGGTGAGAAGAATAGGTGCGCCGAAGGAGGAAGAAATATGTGCGGATATTCAAGTATAGTTAACGGCAAGAAGGGCGGGCGTCCGAAGTCGGACAGCTCACTAAAAATAGAAATTCCCGATATAAATCTGGTAATTCTGACTCCGAAACAGTATGGCTCTTTAACAGAAAAATACGGTTATGAGCTTTTGAGCAGGGCTGTCAGAATTTTGGAAAATTGGCTGCAAACAAGTCCCGAAGCGGAAAAATACATAGGCAAAAACAATTATGCTCATTTTCGTTCTGATGGCTGGGTTATCAATACTGCCAGGTATAAGGTTTAGACTGCAAATCTGAAGTGTACGATATCACCATCCTGCATAACGTAATCTTTACCTTCAAGCCTTGTTACGCCTTTGTCTTTGCATGCCGCATAAGAACCGTTTTCGACAAAGTCTTTATATGCGGTAACTTCAGCACGAATAAATCCTTTTTCAAAATCGGTATGTATTACACCTGCCGCCTGAGGAGCTTTTGTTCCCCGGGTTATTGTCCAGGCATGCACTTCTTTTTCTCCTGCTGTTATAAATGTTATAAGGTTAAGAAGTTCATAAACGGATTTTATCATCTTATTTATACCGCTGTCAGAAACTCCCAACTCTTCAAGATATTCCTTGGCGCCCTCTTCTCCTAAATCAACAAGTTCTTCTTCGATTCTTGCGCAAATTATAACGGTTTGTGCACCGTGGATTTTTGCATACTCTTCAACACGTTTTGTGTAATCATTTCCGTCTTTTAAATCAAATTCGGAAACATTGGCGCAGTATATAACAGGTTTAACCGACATTAAATTAAGCGGTTTTATTGCATTTATTTCATCTTCGTTAAAATGTTCTTTAAGGTTTATAAATGTTCCGTTCTGCAATAAATCATTAAGCTTTTTTAAAGCACCATCTTCGATTACGGCGTCTTTATCTCCTGATTTAACCTGTTTTGCTATTCTTGCGGCACGTCTTTCCACTGATGCCAAATCCGCAAGTGCAAGTTCCGTGTTAATTGTTTCTATATCGGAAATCGGATCAACTTTTCCTTCAACATGGATGGTATTTTCATCATCAAAACACCTGACAACCTGAATAATTGCGTCAACTTCTCTGATATTATGCAAAAACTGATTTCCCAGCCCTTCGCCTTTGCTGGCACCTTTTACCAGTCCCGCAATGTCAACAAATTCTATAACGGTTGGAATAATTTCTTTGGACTTGCATAAATCAGATAATATCTGTAATCTTTCATCCGGTACTACAACAACACCGACGTTCGGTTCTATTGTGCAAAACGGATAGTTTGCACTCTGCGCATTTTTAGCAGAGGTTAAAGCATTAAATAACGTTGATTTTCCGACATTCGGAAGTCCTACAATTCCGGCTCTGAGCATGTTTATAATCCCTTTCTTTTTACATAATTATATCATGAATAAAATATGCATTAGAATCAGATAAAAAAGACCGATAATAAAATTATCGGTCTTTTTTTATTAAAACAAAACTTTTTATTAGTTTTCAAATGCCCATCTTGCGGCAGCACCGTTCGGAACCGCATAACCGCCTCTGAGTCTTACACCAAACTGGTCTTTGATTACACGGTTAGCAGATGTACAAACAGATTCAAGTGTTTGGTCTTCAGCTTGAATATCATCATCTTTGGCACCCATAGCAGCACCGCTGCAGTTAGACAAGATGTTAGGACCTTTTGTACCGTTTGTATCATATACTACTGCTAAACCATATACCAATCCGTCTTTCTGCATCTCAGTACCAGCAAAAGCCTGATCTGTAGAGTAGTTACTTTTTATAGTCGGCGGATACAATAATGTTGAGCCATCTCTAAAGAATATTGCATAATTAGAATTTTCTGTAGAGTCACCGATATTGATAACATAATTAGGTATATCGGACATTAATTTTGATTTTGTAAAGTCAACAGATGCTCTTGTTGCAAGCAGACCATACAAAGACTGTGTATCAGGACTGGGCTTATCAGCTTCCTGCTCTTTTGTTAAAGAAGCATAGTCAAACCCTGCAATAGCTTGACTCATTTGAGCTGCTTCCGTTAAAGTATTAATACCTTTTTTCAATGCAGTTTTAGCTTGTTGCTCTGCAGTGTTTGTCATCAAAGCAGGAAGTGTCAATGTTGCTACAACCCCGATGATGGCTAAGGTGATTAAAACTTCTGCAAGAGTAAAACCATTCTTCTTCATCATAATATTCCTTTCTCTTCTTATAATCTTATTATTTAATCACTACATCTATAATTATTTTAACAAACTTACTAAACTGTGTCAATAAGATTTTACTCTTTGCAGATAATAATTTTATATAATAACTTCAAACCTGTCTGTACGGGTTTTTATCAAGGAAACTGCTGCCTGTGAATTCAGAAAGTTTAAAGCACCCATGAAACTTTTTTTGTTGCTTAATGCATTTCTGGCTTCAATCATGTTGTTTTGTATTGCCTGAGAAGCTATTTGTTCGTTTAAGATTTTGGTTTTTTGTGCAGCCGGAGTTTTTTCAGTTTTTCTTGCCGGAAAACCAATTTCTTTTTGTTCTTTTGGTGTTTCTTCTTTATTTGCTATTTGTGAGAACGGATTATTATTGCTTACAAAAGAATCTCTTGCAATCTCCATGACATCAACCTGTACGTCATCAGTCATAGACTGTGCACGCTCGCGCACCCGCCTGAATATCATTTCTTTTAATGCATCTGCTTCATTTTTATTTACAATTGAATTCATAATATGCCTCTTATATATATTAAAACATTAATGTTAAGAAAATTGACAATTTTATATATCATGAGTATATATTTGTTACATAAGTTAATAATTCTCTTAATTTTATTTTTTTAATTTATATAAGGTTTTCAGATTAATTATGCTAATTATAAGTGTAAATTTATTACTTTCGGGATTTGTAATTTTAAAACTTTTAGTGTACAATAATATTGCTATTTATATTTCGGCTAGTGTAAAATCTTAACAGGAAGGATATTTTTAACCGACCTGTTTTCTTTTGCCCTTTATCATTGTTCTGTTTAGTGTATAGCGTTATGCTATTATACAATTTTTTACATGGTATTATAAGTATCAGAGAAAAGGAGAGATAATATGTTAACAAAAAATTCGTCATTAAGAACAACTTTTTCAGGTGTTGATTTTTCTAAATATTCGTCAAAAACATCTGAATTTGTAAAAGAATTTTCATCCAGGGCAAACCTGCAGGGGAAATTTTTAAACTGGGTAAATCTTCCTCAAGAACAAATTAAGAGATTGGATGATATCTATTCTCTTGCTGAAAAGTTAAAAGCTCAAACAGGTGCTGACAAGCTTAGTGTACTGGGTATCGGCGGTTCTAAGCATACTGTGGAACACATGCTCGGTATTAACGGTTTGAATATTTGCGGGGATAAAATTTATTTTTATTCAGATGTTGATTCTGTAAGCTTTGAGAGATTTTTAGCAAAATTAAATAATGATGTTTTGTCTTCAAATTATATGATAGCTTCAAAATCCGGCTCTACTTTTGAAACGAAAGATGGTTTTTTGAGAATACAAAAAATGCTTGAAGATGCTTATGTTTCAAAAGGTCAGGCAATAGAAGATGCTAAAAAATCTGCTGCGAAACATCTTATAGCTGTTACAGACAAAAACCCCGAAAAGAGTGAATTGCGAAGAACTTCTAATGAAAACGGCTGGCTTGGAGATTTGTATATTCATGATGATGTAGGCGGAAGATTTTCTGCTTTTGACGACCATGCCTTATTTACTCTTGCTTTTGCAGGAATGAAAAAAGAAGATATGAGAGCAATGCTGAATTCTGCGCAAGAAATTTCATCGCTTTCGCTTTCAGAGGACTTAGATATGAATGATGCTTTAAAAGAAGGTATATTCTGGGCTGATGCAAAACTTCGCGGAATTAGTGCTTCAGTTCACCAGTATATGGGTTCTATGTTTGAGAATACGGTATACTGGCATGCTCAAATGCAAAATGAGTCTGTAAAAGATACTCTGAAACAAATTGCAAAAGTCCCGGATGCTATGCATCATTCCGCAGAAGCTCATTTTAATCCTGCAAACAAGCTTGTATTTGCTCTGACAGTTCCGGTTGACAATGGTGTATGCTCGGAAAATGCTGAAGCTTATATCGGAGCTTTAACAAAGTCTTATGAATCAACCGGTGCTTTTTTCAAGGAATATGTTGAAACTTCAAAGCTGGGGCTGACTCCCGAAGCGGCAGGCTCTGTCACTCAATTAAGAGCTTTTGCAACAGTATATCAGGAAATTGTTGAAGCAGTTATGCAAAATAAAACTTTGCCTGAAGTTTTAGATAGTGTATTACAGCCGCATGTTGAGTTTTACAAGAAAAATCTTAAGGGTGGAGTTGTAGTTCCCGGAAGAATTTCTTAGTATCTGAAATTTAAAAAAGAGGGAGACTGGAGATTAACTGCATCCTAAAAACTAGACAAAGTAAAAAAGTCGGTTTTATGGTTTCAGTTCAAGAAGTCTCTCTCTTTTTTTAGGAAGAATTTTTAATTTTGCTTTGCATTTTGTAAAGTTTTTGTAACAAATGCGATATAAAAGTCAATTTTGAAGTTTCAGTTGTTTTATACATTCAGGAAGAAGTGTTATGAACATACAGTCGAATTATGATAGCGTTTCAATGCGCGGGAAAAATTGGAATTCCTTTACAGACCGCATCATGCAAAAAATTATTGATGCGGTGCCTAAAACAACGGCCAAAGAATCCGCAAAAAAGCTTGAACAATGGAAAAAAATAGACGATGTAATTTCAAGACCGGCTGAGAACAGAGGAATTTTAGGAGCGACAGCACTTCTTACGCAGCCGGCAATAGACTATTACAATCACCGTGTTGATAAAGAAACCCGTACTGTTTCCAGAAATCGTACGATTGCAAAAATTATTGCAGGTACGGGAGTCGGCATGTTTGTTGTACGCGGGCCTATCTATAAAGCGATTGTTAATATGACAAACGTTAACGGAAAATCAAGACTCAGTAAAGCTTTATTGCCAAAATCTCATTTACTGGAAATTACAAAAAATGAAAAGTTTCTAAAAAACTACAGAAGTGCTCTCTCTATGTCTATTGCTCTTCTGGCAATGAGTGTTACAAACTTTGTTCTGGATGCTCCTCTTACTGTATGCCTGACAAACATGTTTAATGACAAAACGCTTGTAAAAAAAGACAAGGGAGCTGAACAGAATAAAGGTATGAATGCGGAAAACGGTATAAACAAAGTGAAGGAGGGTAAAGTATGAAGACTTCTCCTTTTCAAAAATGTTTAACCTGGGTTTATGAAAACTTTAAGCGGAATACCGCTAAAATGTTGATTTGGACCGGAACAGCAGGCTGGGGGCTTTCTTCTTTGGCACAGGTCGGAGCCGTCTTGTTTAACCCGAAATTTTCTAAAGAACAAAAAGGGTTTCTGGTTCCTCAGGAAATTTTGGATGCTTGTGTAAACATCGGCTCGTTTTTTATCATTACGCAGTCCGCCAAAAAAATTATTTCAAAAATGGCATCAACAGGGAAAATTGCTCCGCAAAAAGTAAGAGATTTTCTTAATAAAAATAAAGATTTATACGGTGATAAAGTCGGAAAACTTTCACTTGATTTGGATAAAGTTCTTGCAAATGATTCTAAGTTCCCAAAAGAATCATATTATACTTATAAAAACTATGTTACGACACTCGGGACTGTTGGTGCAAGCGTGCTTTCCTCTAATATAGTAACTCCGATTATCAGAAATAACCTTGCTTCTTCTATGCAGAAAAAATATCTTGATAACAGACCGCAGCCGGTTTCTTCGGGGATGAAAGTCTAAAATTTTGTGTTAGAATAAATATATGGAAGTTTTCGATTACGGAATTATAGGGGGCGGACCGGCTGGCTATACGGCAGGTATGTTTCTTGCGCAGCAGGGATATTCTGTTATTTTGTTTGAGAAAGATAAACTCGGAGGTACTTGTCTTAACAGAGGATGTATTCCGACAAAGTCTTTTCTGCACTCTTCGGATATGTACGCGGAAGCAATCAGAGCATTGCAAGCGGGAGAACTTACTGGCAGTATTAATTTTGATTTTTCAAAAGTCCTTGAAAAAAAGGATAAAACCGTGGAAACAGTTCGAAAAGCTCTGGAGCTGGCAGTCAAAAATTGCGGAGTAAAAGTTGTTTATGCTGAGGCATGTGTTTCCGGTGAAAATACCATAAAAACTTCGGAGGAAGAATATCGGGTAAGTAAAATAATAATAGCAACGGGTTCTAAGCCGCGAGAAATCAAAGGACTGGAATTTGACGGTAAATTTATATTAAGTTCGGACGATGTTTTGAATATGCAAACTCTGCCTAAATCGGTTCTTATTGTCGGTTCAGGTGCTATAGGGATTGAATGGGCAAGGATTTTTTCAAATTTCGGAGTCGAGACAACTGTTGTGGAAATGGCGGAACATCTTATTCCTATTGCAGACACGGAAGTTTCAAAAAGAATCGAAAGAATTTTTAAACAGAAAAAAATAAAGTTTTATTTGAAAGACGGTGTTGAAAAGATTTCGAATAAAACAATAACTCTTAAAAGCGGCTGCATAATTGAACCTGACATTGTTCTGACGGCGGTGGGCAGGGAGGCGGTATGCCCTTCTTGCGGAAGCAATGCCGTTCTTGGCGATGCTTGCAAAGAAATCATGCTCGCACATTATGCAATACAACAGGCAAAGGAATTTGCACTCGGTATTCCTTGTGATAAAACACTCATTCCAAGTGTAATCTATGGAGAACCGGAAATTGCCTGGGTTGGTCTCAGAGAACAGGATTGCGATGAAAGTTATACAAAAATTCTGCTTCCGGTTACAGCTCTCGGTAAAGCATGGTGTGATGATGCGACAGAAGGGTTTATAAAACTAATAACAAAGAATAATCAAATATGCGGTGCTCATATTATTTCAAAAGAAGCTTCATCACTGATACATATTATTTTACTTGCAATGCAAAATAATATAACGGCAGATGAATTGAAAAAAGTCTGTTTTGCACATCCGACATACGCAGAAGGCATTTTTGAAACTCTTATAAGAATGTAAATTTTTATTAAGAAAAACGCAAAAATTTCTTTTACAAGCTTTTATAAAAATACCAACAAATCAAATGGAAATGGAGCCTTTTATGCTTACAATACAAAATTATCAACCTAAATATAACAGTCCGAATTTCAGATGTAAACCGATTGGAAATGTCAGTGAATTGTCGCAGTCAT
>CALUPJ010000053.1 GCA_944322555.1 Candidatus Gastranaerophilales bacterium
ATAATTTTCCGTTGTCAACCAACCGCAAAATTCAAATATCTATAGTAACGCAGGTCGGATTTACGAATTCTTATAATTGTTTTATAAATTACAGGCGATTTAATTAATAATCTTCGCGCCCTTTAGCTTTTAAATATTCCCGGATTTGATTCAAAGAAAACTGGATAATTCTTGTAATTCTTGAAGGTGACAGCCCAACCATATTTGCAATATCTTTTGCCTGCATGTTTCTGTAAAACCTGTACTCAACTACCGTACGTTCTTTCTGGGGTAATTTTGCAATGGCTTGTTTAATAAGTTTGCTCATTTCTACTATTTCAGCCTGTTCATCAGGCATTGCAGATGTATCCTTTATAAAATCAAACGGAGAAGCATTATCAGTTGCGGCTGCAGCCAGACCGTCTATTGATAAAATTGTTTCATATACAGCTTCACGAACTTTAGTCGGCGAAATGCTAAATCCCATATCTTCAGAATTATCATCTTCTACAGATGCATCCGAAACATAATTTTCATCGTCATCTTTTTTATGTTTTAGTGTATACCATTTATATCTGTGTCTAAGTTCATTTCTAATTGCCCACTTTACAGCGGTTCCTATGTATGCATCATTATATCTGGCAAGCTGCTCTTCCGTTTTACCTTTAATCAATGTTTGCACCGCAATTATGCCTATACTGACCAATTCTTCATATTCAATCATATGGTTCGGTACACGCCTGTGCTCTACTCTTGCGATTTTTTGAACAATACCGACGTATTGTTTGATTAAAGTTTTATTATCCATCTTTTCTTATTAAACTAACCTGACTCAATCATACCTTGATTTTAATAATTTTTCAAGTAGGTTAACAAGTTTGTAAATAAGCGCGAAATCACTATTATTACGGTATTAGGAGCCGGGATTTTTACCCTTAAGATTGTAAACAAACAGCAGAATTTCAGCAACAGCTTTATACAATTCAGGCGGTATCTGCTGGTTCAAATCAACCATTCTAAACAAAGCTCTTGCAACCGGAGCATTATCTATGACAGGAACATTATGGTGAATAGCAATTTCTATAATTTTTTTTGCGATAAGCTCAGTTCCTTTTGCCGTTAAAGTCGGGGACTGCATAGTTTCCGCATCATACTTTAGGGCACAGGCAATATGGGTAGGATTTCTTACAACAAAATCAGCATCAGGCACAGAGTCCATGGCGCCCTGCTGCAGCATCTGCATGCGTCTTTGCCTGAGAGCGGCTTTAACGTGAGGATCGCCTTCAGAGTTTTTATACTCGTCTTTAATTTCTTTAAATGACATTTTTTGGTCTTTTAAGAATTTCCACTTTGTAACCCCATAGTCAGCCGCAGCTATTATTAAAAATGCTATACAAGCTTTGTATATAAATTCGACAACCAGTTTTCCGAACTCTTTCATAACGGCAAAATGATTATCTATGGCCGCAAGCATTAAAATATCTTCCAAATGATCACGGTATACTGACCAGCCGACCCAGCCAAGAACAGCAACTTTCAATATATTTTTTCCCAGTTCAAATAAGGTTTTTATTTGAAAAAGGTTTTTAAAGTATTTCATAGGATTTAGTTTGTCAAGTTTGGGAACGAGAGGTGCAATAGCTACAAGCGGGCCTACTTGTATAAAATCTGCAATTATAGCGGTGCCGGCTGCAACAATTAAAATAGAACCTATAATTGCTACAGCAGGAATTAGTGAAACAATAAGCATGTAAGGATATCCTATTGTGCTTAAATGTTGATTGGGAATTTGTTCGTACAGAGTTCTGAATAGCCCGACAATAAGTTTCCACATAACCGGAGCAAGCATATTAATAAAAGTAAACATGACAAGTAATGACAATGCAATAGACACGTCTTTTGATTTTACTACCTGACCTTCTTTCCTTGCTCTTTCCAGCTTTTGAGGTGTGGCATCAAACTGTTTATCTTCATCTCCCAAAGGTCTTAACCCCCTTGTTTATTGGCTTTCTCTTTATTGCGCTCAATTTGTGCTCTATTTTGTAAATTGGCGGCTTTGAGTTGGATTATTAATATCATTTTATCATAAAGGTATAATTTTATAGTACAATATTTTCAGTAAGGAGTGAATTATGAAAAACTTTTTATTTATGCTTTTGTCTGTTTTACCGCTCGGCGGAGCCTTTTATACAGCATTAAATTATAACGGAATAATTGCTCTGGGGGTTGTTTTTGTTTGCGGATTTTTATTTGGTATATTCTTAATGAATTTAATCTTAAATGTCAAAAATAAGCATCTGGATATTTATAAAAGAGAATTGGAAAAAGAATCTATAGCTTCTGATGAACACCGTTCAAGAGTAAAAGTTCTTGAATCTAAAATACAGGTTCTTGAAAAAGCCCTTGATAATGCGCTAAAAGGACAATAGGTCCGGATTTGGAAATATATAAAATCCGGTGGTATGTATTAGCCGGTGAATTTAGATATATCATGGCATTTTTACGGATTTGTACAAGAAACATCAGGGATGAGTAAATTTTATTGCACAGTTATTTCCTTTATTGTAGAATGATGTTAACAATAAAAGGAGAGTTATATGACAGATTATAAAAAGATTTTGAGCTACGTACCGACAGTTATTGAATCTTCTTCACGGGGAGAGAAATCTTTTGATATTTTTTCTCGTCTGCTAAGAGAAAGAATAATTTTTCTTGGAACAGAGATTGATGATGATGTTGCAAATTCGGTTGTTGCCCAGTTGCTTTTGCTTGATAGTGAAAATCCTGAAAAAGACATTATGCTGTATATAAATTCTCCTGGCGGTGTTATAACAGCCGGTATGGCAATATATGATACAATGAATCTTATAAAAGCGGATGTACAGACAATATGTCTGGGAGAAGCTGCTTCTATGGGTGCATTTTTACTTTCAGCAGGTGCAAAAGGTAAAAGAATGGCTCTTCCGAGTGCAAGAATTATGATTCACCAGCCGCTCGGCGGTGCAAAGGGGCAGGCTACGGACATAGAATTAGAAGCCAAAGAAATATTGAGAATGAAAGATATGTTAATAGGTATAATGGCAGAAAATTCAGGCCAGCCGTTTGATAAAGTTAAAGATGATTGCGAACGTGATCATTATCTTTCAGCGGCAGAAGCCGTAGAATACGGGCTGATAGATAAAGTCGTTACTTCTGCCGAGGGCTAAAATAAATAATCGGTAACCTATTGGCGGATTTTATAAAGATTATATTAAGCAACAATTGTACTTTGTACAATTGTTGCTTTTTTTTAACTTTCATTCTACAATATTGCTAATGTGTACCGGGTTGGAATTAAAAACCTTACCGGAGTTATATAAATTAAGGAGAAAAATTATGACATTAAACAATTTTACAACAGGTGGAGCTGTTGACAATTCAAACTCCAAACATTCTGGTTACCCCTTTTTATTTACTTCAGAGTCTGTTACTGAAGAGCATCCAGACAAAGTCTGTGATCAAATCTCAGATGCGATTTTAGATGAATTTCTGACAAAAGATTCTCAGGCGCGTGTAGCAGCAGAGACAACTGCTACGACGGGAATGGTTCTTGTATGTGGTGAAATTACATCAAACTGTTATGTTGATATTCCGCAGGTAGTTAGAGATACTATTAGAAATATAGGTTATGAAGGCACTTCCGGCGGAGGTTTTGATTGTGATACTTGTGCTGTTTTGACAAGTATTGATGAACAGTCTGTTGATATTGCAGGCGGTGTAAACAAAGCTTTTGAAAGCAGAAGTGAAAATTCGGATACTTCAACCAGTGAAACGGCTAATATAGGAGCCGGTGATCAGGGAATTATGTTTGGTTTTGCTTGCAATGAGACTCCCGAACTAATGCCTCTTCCTATAAGTCTGGCTCATAAGCTGTCATACAGGCTTGCGCAGGTTAGAAAAGAGGGTATTTTGAAATATTTGAGACCTGACGGAAAATCTCAGGTTACTGTCGAATACGTTGACGGAAAGCCTTCAAGAATTCACACAATACTGATTTCAACACAACATGCAGCTGAAATTAACGGTATAAGTGACAATTCCAAGGTCCAGCAGATTATAAATGACGATTTAAAAAGATGCGTTATAGATTATGTATTTGAGACAGAATCAATTAAGCCTGATTCAAATACAGTTATATTAATTAACCCGTCCGGTCGTTTTGTCGTCGGCGGTCCGCAAGGTGATTCAGGTTTAACGGGAAGAAAAATTATAGTTGATACATATGGCGGTTACTCCCGTCACGGAGGCGGAGCTTTCTCAGGGAAAGATCCTACGAAGGTTGATCGTTCAGCAGCTTATGCAGCAAGATATGTAGCAAAAAACGTTGTTGCTGCAGGCCTTGCAGACAAGTGTGAAATAGAATTGGCATATGCAATTGGTGTTGCGGAACCCGTTTCTATTTTCGTTGATACTTTCGGAACCGGAAAAATTTCTGATGCTGAAATATCAGCACTGGTTCGCTCAAACTTTGATTTAAGGCCGTCAGCAATTATTTCAAACTTTGATTTGAGAAATCTGCCTGCTAAAAATGGCGGTAAGTTTTATCAAAAACTTGCGGCATACGGTCATATGGGGCGTACTGATATCAATGTTCCCTGGGAACAACTTGATAAGGTAGAAATCTTAAAAAAGTCATTATCTAGTGCTTGTGCACTTTGTTAAAAAGAGGAGCTTTAAGCTCCTCTTTTTTTGTCTGTAAGCGGTAAAAACATTCTGATATATCCGGTTTAACTCCGGATTTAGAATTATTTTGAAACAGCTTTCTTTGCTCTTTTCAGAGAATTTTCTTTACCGATTATGGCAAGCGTAACAACCATATCCGCCCCGCATAAACGCCCCGTGACGGCAGCTCTTATCGCCCACATTGTAAATTTTGGCTTATAACCTTTGTTTTCTTTAAAGTCCGCACGGAATTTTTCAAGTTTTTCGTGAAGATTTTCTTCTGTCCATTCCCAGTTTTCTGCCTGTTCAATAAATGTTTTCAAGACATCCTGAGATAATTCCGTATGGAGATTTTCGTCAGCCTTTTCATCGATTTCAACTTTATCTCCACCGAAGAAATATGAAACAGCATCTGTAATATCAGATAGCAGCGTAAGCGGTTCATACGTGATATCAATCATTCTGTTATATTGTTCTTCTGTCAATTCGCTCAAATCATATTTCGTTAGATATTTTTTAAGCTTTTCTCTTAATTCTTCTTTCGGAAGCATTTTAATATAATGACTGTTCATCCACTTAAGTTTATCGTATTCAAATATTGAATTTGATGATGAAATTTCATTTATTCTGAAATCAGCGGCAATTTCATCAACAGATTTAATTTCCTGTCCGTCGGAAGGCGACCAGCCGAGCAGTGCAACAAAATTTACAAGAGCTTCTGTCAAATACCCCTGTTCTACAAAATCGGAAACAGCTGTTGCACCGTGTCTTTTAGATAATTTGCTTCTGTCGGGAGCAAGAATCATACCCAGATGTCCGAATTTAGGCACTTCAAATCCAAGAGCCTCAAAAATCAGAATTTGTTTATATGTGTTGGAAATATGATCCTCACCTCTTATAACATGCGAAATTTTCATTAGAGCATCGTCAATTACTACCGCATAGTTATAAGTCGGAGCTCCGTTAGATTTCATAATTACAAAATCCCCTATAAGATTTGTATCCATGTGCAATTTGCCTTTTACAAGGTCATCAAATTCAAGTATTGAAGAATCATGAAATGCCCGCTGAGCCTTTGCAACATTAAATCTTATTGCGGGTTTTCTGCCTTCCGCTCTTAATTTTGCTTTCTCTTCATCTGTCAGATTGACGCATTTCTTTGAATACACATAAGCTTTTTTGTTCTTTGTAGCTTCTTCTTTTTCAGCTTCCAATTCTTCCGGTGTGCAGAAACACTCATAAGCAAAACCTTTATCAAGAAGCTCTTGAATATACTTCGGATAAATGTCAAATCTTTCGGATTGAGTGTATGGTCCGTAGGCACCGCCGATATCCGGTCCTTCATCCCAATTGAGTCCCAGAGCTTTTAAACTGTCAAAGATATTATCGACATATTCCTGACTTGTTCTATCTGCATCTGTGTCTTCTATTCTTAGAATAAATTTGCCGTTATTTTTCTTTGCAAATAAATAGTTAAACAAAGCTGTTCTTGCCGTTCCGATATGTAAATTTCCGCTCGGAGACGGTGCTATTCTTACTCTTACTTCTGACATAATGTAATCCTTCCTAAGTATACATTTTATTTTTACCTGCTTATTATTGCACAAACGCAAACAAGGGTAAAGGGGGGAGAGGGGAAAAAAGAGAAAATAATAAGGTGACTGTAAATATTAAATCGTCAAGCAAAATGTCAACATATAATATAAAATAACAAGAGGATATATCTTGCTAAAATCTATGGTATATTATTACTATGCGGACATATCTTAATGGAAGTGTAAAGAACGGGAATATAATGAGATGGCCGGTAAACAATCTGGTTGTCTATATTGCACCGATGAAATTCTATTCTAAACCAGGAGAAGACGCAAAATTCCGTAAAATGGTTCTGGATGCATTTACCGTCTGGTCAGCTGCAACCGGAGGGAAGTTAAAATTCCGGGTAACGAATGTTCTGCTAGAATCTAATATAAATGTAGATTGGAAACGTGTTGACAGGCATGCTCTGGGGCATTGTTATTTTAACTGGGATTCACAGGGCAGATTATACGGTGCGGAAGTCTCGATAGGTCTGACCGACGGGCGTATTCACCAGCAGTATGACAGTGACATTGAGGTTTATCACACAATACTTCATGAAGTCGGACACGCATTGGGTTTAAACCACAGTCCATATAAGCAGGATATAATGTATACTCCGCACCAGTATGGCGTTGCATCATTGTCAGAGAATGACAAATACTCCATACAATGGCTTTACAGACTCGCATCTGGAGCTTCTGTCAAACAAATTGCTTCCAAATACGGAATACAAACTTCAACAGACATTGATTCCGTTATCAGAAAAATTGATTCTAAAAACAATAACACTTCGCAAAGTGAAAAAATGCAAATTGCAACCAAAAGAGATTTGCTTGAAGAAGCCGCTAATATCGGAGATTTGAAGAGATATAACATGATGCTGCAAAATATTTCGATTTCTCCAAATGTTAAGAATTATTTAAAAAATAACAGACAAAATTAAAAAAAAGGCAATTTTTGGAAAGAAAATGTTTTTATAAATCTATAAGGTTAGTTTAAAAATTAAGGTTATTATAAAATGATTGATCCGTTAGCATTTAGAACCAGTATTTCGTACAACAAAGAAGTAGAAAAAACAGAATCTCCAAATCCGCTGCGTTTGAAGGCTAATCTCAACGGGCTTTCTTCGCTTTCAAATTACAATCAGGTTCTGCTGAAATCATCCTCAGACAATGATATTCAAGAAATAAAAAACAAAGTCAATTTTATTAACAACATGGCTCCGCAAAAATTGGAAGTTCCGTACAGTTTTAAAAAAGAAGACATAAACGGCGAAAGAATTTATAATAAAGATGGTTCTCTTGCCCTTATCCGTGAATATGATAATGAAGTAATAAGAGATTATTATCCCGAAGACAATTTAATAAAAAGGGTTATAGAACGTGATAAAAATACAGGTGCTGCTATTGTGCAAATTGAACCGCAAATAAAAAACGGGAATACATCAAAATTTAATGTAACGATTTTTGATGAAAAAATTAACAATAGATATACGCTTCTACAAGTAGAAGAGGATGGCATGATAAGCAGCATTACGGAATTTTCGGGAAAAGGTAAATCTTTCAGAACGCTTTTTAGAAACCCCGACAGTTTAGCGCCGTTAAGATATCTAGAAGCGGAGGATGATGAAACTAATGAATTCTTACTCACGGATTGTAAATTCAGTTCAAACGGTAAAATTTGTGAAATCAAAAAAATTTCGGCTTCAAAAGAGATGAAAATCACATATGAAAGAAATCAAAAAACCGTTATCGTTAAAGAAAACGGGCAGCAGATTTAGTATTTATCCTTCAATATATTTCCCGTCAAAAAGTTCCAAAACCATTTTTTCCTGATCTGTTTCTTCTCTTTTTATCGGTTCTTTTATTTCTTGTGGGGCTTTTGTTTCCTGCAGCTCTTCTTTTTTATCTTCTTCTTGACCGGAATCAGTCAAACTGTTGTCAGTTTTAGCGGCCGGCTGTGATGCGGCAGACATTGAAGCTGACACCGAAACGGATTCCTGCGGTGCGGTTTGTATTTTATCTGCCGGTTTAGAGACTTTCGGCTGTTCCGGTGACTTGTCCGAAGGGTGTGGAAGCCGTACTAAAACAGGAATATCAGTTTTGTTAAACATTGTATTTGCAGATTCAACAATCATCTGTTTTTTATTTGTATCATTTATTTGAGAAACCAGTTTTTCATTTTTAAAAGTAAGAATGACTCCGTCGGGTGCTATTTTTACTGGTGTGGCCAGATTAAGCAGAGCTTTTGTTGCAGGACTTTTTATATTCAAAAGCAGGTTCTGCCACAATGTCGTAATATCATCTCCGCTTAGTTTTTTTGATATCGGCGGCGGTGTAAATTCAATCTCTTTTGTTTCCTCTGCCGCATCCATAGGTTTTACAGCCTCATGCTGTATTGGTTTAGGCGGTTCCGGTGCCGGTTTTGTCACAGGTTGCGTAAGTACGGGAGCAGGCTGTACGGTAATATTTCCGTTTTCAAGAGCTTTAACTCTGTTTTGTAAATCCAACAATGTTGTATTCTCGCTCATGTTAGCCAGATCTATCATTCCGACTTCCAGCCACAAATGTTGATTTGATGCCAGTTTGACTTCTTTTATATAATACGTAATTCTTTCCAGAAGAAAAACGATTTGTTGTGTTTCAAGCCTGTCTTTTTGTTTGCACAACTCTTCCAGCTGCGGTTCATTCAACCCTGTCAGTTCGATTAAAAGTTCTTTTCTGCAATTTTTAACAATAAGCAGATTTTTAAAGTATTCAGACATATTTGTCAAAATTTGCAGCGGCTCATTACCGGAATTATATATTTCATTCAGAATTTCTATTGCATCATTCGGGGATGAAGTTATTATTTTTTCGGAAAGTCTGTTCAGAATATCAAAAGAAATTCGTCCCAAAACGGAATTAACATCATCAGAAGTTATTTGTTTTGATACTCCTAAAAGACTTAGCTGATCCAGCAGTGAAATGCTGTCACGCATTCCGCCAGCAGAGTTTTTGGCAATTGTAAATAAAGCATCATCCGAAATATTAATCTTTTCCTCATCTGAAATATATCGAAGATGTTTTACTATATCATCTGTCGTAATCCTTCTGAAATCAAACCTCTGGCAGCGGCTTTTTATTGTGTCAAGCACCTTATGTACTTCTGTTGTGGCAAGAATAAATATTACGTTCTCCGGAGGTTCTTCCAGTGTTTTAAGCAAAGCATTAAAAGCATGATTTGTGAGCATGTGGACTTCGTCAATAATATATATTTTGTACCGCCCGTGTACCGGAACGTATTGAATTTTTTCAAGGATATTTTGTGTATCTTCGACCTTTCTGTTGCTGGCCGCATCAATTTCAATAACATCAATCGGGATGGAATTTGTTATATCCAGACAACTTTCGCACTCTCCGCAGGGATGAATTGTCGGACCGTTTTTACAATTAAGAGATTTTGCAAGAATTCTTGCCGTAGATGTTTTTCCGGTTCCTCTGGGCCCGGTAAACAAAAATGCATGTGCAATTTTTCCGAGCTCAATTGCACTTGTCAAAGTTTTTTTAATATGCTCCTGACCTACAAGTTTATCCAATGTCTGAGGACGATATTTTCTGTATAATGGTACATAATTCCCGCTCATATAATTAGTCTACCATAAAATTGCATACAATGAAATTTTATATTAAAATTACACCTATGAAGAAAGGGTTGTTGTTATTATTGCTCTTAATTTTGGGAACATCCTGCTCATATGCATATGAGCTTGTTTTACCCAGAGAAAAAAAATCAATTTCCAACTCCGACTATGCTTTTTTCGTCGGAAAAGCTCATAACGGCGAAGCGATTCTTATAAACGATACACGGGTTTATACTGCTTCAAACGGAGCCTTTGCGCACTCCGTAAAGCTTAAAAACGGTGAAAACAGAATTGTTATAAGGTCAAGTTACAATACGCAAATTTACAAGATTTATAAAGAAGCTTCCGCAGTGCAGCCGGAAGATAAAATCTGTGATTTTGAAACAAAAACCGCAGTTGTTAAAAATGATAATGTACCTTTGCGTTCAACTCCGGAAAACTATGGCACGAACCGTATTGCGCATCTTTTCAGAGACACGTCTGTTCTAATTAACGGTTCAAAGAAGGATTTTTACAGGGTATTTCTATCCAAAGATAAAACCGCGTGGATTGCTAAAAAAGATATTGAATTTACCAAAAACTCCACTCCCGCCGAATTTATTAATATGGATGGCAAACGGTTTAAAAATGCCGCAGTTCAAATGATATCGTTTACCAAAAATCTTCCTTATACGGTAGAAGTTAAGGAAAAAGAAATTATTTTCCGCATTTATAATCCGGAACTTTCCGAAACCTCAGTATATTCAATAAATGTTCCCAAGCCGGAAAAATATACATATAAAGTTTCGCTGGAAGATGGTGTTTATACTTTTAAGGTCAGTGCAGTTCCGGATGATATAAAAGACTGTACAATTGTTATAGATGCCGGACACGGAGGAAGTGAAAAGGGGGCTGTTGGCTGCCTTCGTGATGAAGAAAAAGATGTTAATCTTAGAATAGCGCTTGAACTTCAGGAGCTTCTTAAGCAGGCGGGAGCGAATGTTATTATGACAAGGGAATGTGACGGTACGATTTCACTCGGCGACAGGGTTAAAATTGCAAAAGAGAATAACGCAAATATTTTCATAAGTATACATTTGAATTCGATTGGCGATATTCCTATGAATATATACAAAAATAAGGGAACAAGCATATATCACTTTAACCCCAACTCAAAAGAATTAGCCGAGATATTAGAAAAAAGCGTTACAAAATCTGCCGGTACGAGAAAAGATGGAGTCAGAACGGCCGGTTTTTATGTAATTTCCCCCTCTGATTATGTCGGAATACTGGTTGAAGCTGCATATATGACAAATCCTGCAGATTCGGTTCTCTATCGTTCGGAATCATTTGCAAAAAATGTAGCTGAAGGTATTGCCGAAGGAATTAAAGAATATCTAAACAGATAAACAAATTTGTGTTATTATAAAAAGAATGAAAATTGCATTATTACCGATTGACAATCGTCCGGTTTGTTACAATCTAGCAGGAGATATAGCGGCTTTAGACGGCAGCATAGAACTTTTTATGCCTCCGAGAGAATTATTGGGAGATTTGAATAAACCTGCCGATATAAAAGAGATTTCCGTATGGCTTAAGAATCTTCCAAAGATGAATGCTATGATACTTTCGCTTGACACTCTGTGTTACGGGGGGCTGATTCCATCCAGACGATGCGGTGAGACTTATGACGAACTCAAAGAACGTATTGAGAACATTAAACCATATATAAAAGCCGGTAAAGTTTATGCTTTTTCAAGCATTATGAGAATTTCAAACAATAACTATAATGAAGAAGAAAAGGAATACTGGAAAGATTGGGGAAAAAAAATTTTTGAATACTCATATACGGCAGGAGCAGTGAATGACAATATTCCAGATTATATTCTAAAAGATTATTTAGAAACAAGAAAACGAAATTTTGAAATAAATAAAATTTACTTAAAATGGCAAAAAGAAGGGCTTTTTGACACTCTTATTTTCTCAAAAGATGATTGCGCCGAAAAGGGACTGAATGTAGAGGAGGCGCGCAAATTAGAACAAATGGGAGGAAAAACAAAGACCGGAGCCGATGAAATTCCGCTTGCACTTTTGGCGCGTGCAATAAAAAAAGAAATAAAAGTTTATCCCAAATTTCTTGAGCCGGAATATAAGGAATGTATTTCAAACTACGAAGATGTACCGGTGCGGGAATCGGTTCTTTCCCAGCTGGAATTAGGAGGTTTTATTTCTGTAAAAACAGAAGAAGAAGCAGATATAGTACTAATTGTCAATAATTTTATAAAAAAACAGGGCGAGCTTGTAATGGGCTGTGATACAGAACCGTACAACGGAACTTTTATTCCGCCGGAAAAACCATACTGTATTGCTGATGTAAGATATGCAAACGGCAGCGACAATGCCTTTGTAAAACAGCTTTTAGAAAAAATTGATATGAAATATTTTTGCGGTTATGCCGGCTGGAATACAACTGCAAATACATTAGGAAGTCTTTTAGCCGGAATAAAAGTTTTAACAAAAGCCGGAGAATATAATGAAAAGGCTTTTCGCAGACTACAAATGATAAGATTTCTTGATGATTGGGCATATCAGGCAAATGTAAGAGGAAAGGATTTATCCCTGATGAACCGGTATGAAACTAAACTTCAAACGATTTTCGGAGATTTCGGAAAAATAGAATACTCATATCCGTGGAACAGAAGTTTTGAAATAGAAATCGGTATAAAGTAAATTCTTTATACCGATTTTATATTTATTCAGGCTTTACATCCTTTATTTTATCTTCAAGTTCTTTCTTCTGCTGAGCTTCTTGTTCTGCCTTCATTTCTTTGATATAATTTTCTTTCGTCTTGCGAATTTCATTTTCTTGTAAGACTTCTTCAAAAGTTTCTTGTCTTGTATTTGGAATCTTATTTTCTCGTGAGATTTCTTCAAAAGTTTCTTGTTTTGTCTTTTGAACTTCTTCCGAAGAATCTACATTAATAGCAAAATCTCTTATCTGTTGCCAAAGATTTGAACATTGTTGTTGTACATCTCTTAAAAAACCGGCTCTTTCAGAACGATTTAACACACCATCTGCTTCTTGTTCACCTTTTTCATTTGCGATATCATATTTTTCAAAAATACTTTTTAAATTTTTTGATTCTTCTTCTGATACATTAATACCCTTTTCCTGTAAATAAGTATTTATACTGTTAAGATTAAATTTATACCTTCAAACATACTATTTACTCCTTTCTTTGTATACTTATATACCAACCAATTTTATTAACGACAAATTTTAGAAAAACTTTGGGATATGTTAAGAAATTGTTACAATATATCCAGCGGATCCACATCTATAGCAAGCTTTATATCTTTGGGGAGCGTGATTTTACCCAAAAATTTTGAGACAAAATCGTGACCTTTTTGAGAGAGTTTATTTTTAATCAATATTTGAAAACGATAGAAACCGTGTAACTTTTCAATTACACACGGAGTCGGTCCCAAAGTCTCCAAATATTCACCAAACCCAAACTTATCAGTCATAGTATTAAGTCTGAGAGCAATTTCCATCGCGGATTTTTCTGCTCTGAAATTATTTTGTGAGGACAAAATCAGCCTTATTATTTGGCTAAACGGCGGGTAATCAAACTCCTGCCTAGCTTTTATTTCCGTTTCAAAGAATTTTTCATAATTCTGGGACTTTGCCGTTTGGAATGCATAATAATCGGGATTGTAAGTTTGGAAAAGCACTTTGCCTTTGAACTCACCTCTTCCTGCCCTGCCTGCAACCTGAGTCAAAAGCTGAAATCCTCTTTCCGAGGCTCTGAAATCAGGTACGTTAAAACCGGAATCCGCACTTAATACCCCGACAAGGGTTACATTAGGGTTATCTAAACCTTTTGCTATCATCTGTGTACCGACAAG
>CALUPJ010000054.1 GCA_944322555.1 Candidatus Gastranaerophilales bacterium
CTTGAGCAGAATGTCTTTATCCCCTGTCAAGCAGGGTATTAACGGAATCATAGATTTTTTGAAAAGTTTGATTAGGCGCAAGCTTCGGACATCTTCGCATTGTATTTCCTTTTGTATATGAGCTTAAAACATCTGTCAGTTCCGCAAGCGGCTTAATTATATTTTTGGCAAGCGTTCTCATAAGCAGAATCCCCAAAGCCCAGGTCATAATTGCAAGGAAGGTTATAACCCACGCGGCAGCCGAGCTCAGCCTTTTTGCACTTAATGCCGCGTCTTTCATAGCAAGCCTGTTAAGACGCGAAAGTTCAATTATATTATCTACGGTAATTTCTTTATACTCAGCATTCTTAAATCCCTTTTTGTAGTTCTTTTCAATTTTTTTAATAGCCTCTGCTTCGCCTTTTTCGGTAGTATTTGCCTCTCCGTCTCTAAGTGCCTGTTCAAAAAGCTTTATATCTTTTTTGATAGTAAGCGCGGACATCATTTGCTCGGTTATATAAAGAGAGCGTGTATTATGTTCGTTTATTTGTTCAATTGCAGGTGCCAGCCTAAAAAACCCTCTAATCCCTGCTATAGCCAGAATTGTTGAAAAAATTAATATCAAAATAAAAGAAGAGTAAAAAGATTTTGAAAAGTTCATTATTTATTCTCCTCAATCATTTTTGCAATAGCATCCTCCGTGCATACAAGAAGAAGCTTATCTTTTGTATCCAAAATTTCGTTTGGAAAAGGTCTTGTAAGTTTGTTTCCTTTTTTGATTGCAGCGACAATAATTCCGTATTTGTTCGGAAGAGCCAGTTCTATTAAATTTTTACCTTCCATAAACGGCTGCACGTTAATTTCCAAAAGCTGAATATTTTCAGAGGTTTCATCGTTGATAATATTCTGGAAAAGAATTTTATACGCAAACTTTTTTCCGTACTCCGCATCCGGATTGATAACGTTCTTTGCGCCGACTGCCTTAAGAATTCTCTCGTGAATTTTATCAGTCGCCCGTGCAATAATATTTTCACACCCCATTTGTTTCAGAATGGCAGTAGTTAAAATAGAAGGTTCTCTTGCTCCGATTGCACAAATAACAACATCTCTCTCCTTCGGACAAAGCCTTGCCATAGCAGTTTCGTCAGTCGCATCAAGACAAATTGCATCGTCTAAAAAACTGGCAGCTTCTTCTACAAGTTCCTTATCAGAATCAGCCGCAATAACTTCTGCCCCTTTTTCGGATAAAGTTCTTGCAAGCGACATTCCAAATTGTCCCAAACCTATTATTAACACTTGTGTAGACATTATTTTATCTCCTATGTTAGTGAAATTTTTGCATCAGGATAACCGATTCGTGAATCCGTTATTCTTGTATTCAAATAGCAAACAAGTGTTGCAGGAGCTACCCTTCCCAGAAACATTGTTGCTATTATAATAATTTTTCCGACACCGTCAAGAGCGGTTGTTGCGCCCATTGTAAGCCCTACGGTACCCAGCGCGGATACCGCTTCAAAAATAAGTTTCAGAGGATTTGCGCTCTGGGTAGTCAAAAGCATAAGTATTGAAATACCAAGTATAAAAAAGTATGCTGCAGTAAGTGTAACGGCTTTTTGTATTGTATCAATCCTTATTGCCCTGTTTCTTATGATATTATCCTTTCCTCTTATCGTATTCCAGAAGGTCAGGAAAAATATTCCGACAGTTGTGGTCTTAAGCCCGCCCGCCGTACTTCCGGGAGAGCCGCCCGCAATCATCAGCCCGACCATAAGAAGAAATGTTCCCATATTGATATTACTTAAATCTACGGAATTAAATCCTGCTGTCCTTGCAGTTACTGATTGAAACCACGCATTATTTATTTTATCCGCAATGGTCATTCCGCTCAAAACACCATTGTATTCAGATATAAAGAAAAATAGGGTTCCGAAAAACAACAGGGCGCATGTTACAGTAAGAACAATTACCGCAACCGGCGGAAGCTTCTTTCTCTTAAACAAATTCATCAATGTAACGCAAATTGCCGGAGAGATTCCGCCTAAAATTATCAGAAATGATATTGTATAAGTTATAATTGGATAATGATTATAACTTACAAGATTATCCCCCGTAAAAAAGAACCCCGCATTACAAAAAGCAGAAACTGCGGAAAAGATTCCGTACTTTAGCCCTGTCAGAATATTATGTTCAATAAAAGAAAATGCGCCCGTTAGAATAACCGCTCCGATTAGTTCCACAAGGAAAGTATATTTAAAAATCAAAATAAGCGAGTTTTTAATATCCTCCTTGCTTTCCGCCTCAAAAATATACCGCGCGCTTCTCTCGTGCGTAAGCGACATTCTTTTGCCCAGAAGAATAAATACAATCGAGCTTATACTCATTATACCGAGTCCGCCTACCTGAATAAGCAGCATAACAATGAACTGCCCTAAGCCCGTAAATTTACTCCCGAAATCCACTACAGAAAGTCCGGTTACGCATACTGCACTCACGGCAGTAAAAAGAGCATCAATAAAGTTCACCCCATGAGGCGATGAAAAGGGAAGATATAATAAAATCCCGCCTGCCAGACACAATAAAAAGAAGGTTACAGGTAAAATTCTTTCAGGATATTTCAGGATAAAGTCAAACTGTTCGTTTGATTTATTCAAAAAAAGTATTTTATTCCTTTCGCCCACAACAATTCCTCTTTAAGAAAAGTATAACATAAAATGAAAGATTACAAATATTGAGCCTGTTTTATACAAAAAAATCAGGGCATAAAAACCCTGATTTTTTTGTATATTCTTTCCGCCTTTTACTTGTCATCTAAAGCTGCAACGCCCGGAAGAACTTTTCCTTCAATAAATTCAAGAGAAGCGCCGCCACCTGTTGAAACGTGAGTAAAATCTTCTGCCTTGAAGAACTTCTTAGCGGCAGAAACAGAGTCACCGCCGCCGATTACAGAAGTAGCACCTGCTTTAGTAGCTTCAACAATGGCTTCTAATACAGCCTTGGTACCTTCTGCAAATTTAGGGTTTTCAAATGCACCAACAGGACCGTTCATAAGAATAGTTTTAGAAGATTTTAAAACTTCTGCAAAAGCTTTTCTTGATTCAGGACCGGCGTCAACACCTTCAAAACCGTCAGGAACTTCATCAACTTTAACGAACTTGTTAGTTCCGTTGCCTGAAAAATCGTCAGTTGCAAGTACATCTGTTGCCATTACAAGTTTAACGCCCTTTTCCTGAGCTTTCTTTTCAATAGCTTTTGCAACATCTAACTGGTCATCTTCGCAAATTGAATTACCAATTTTGCCGCCGTTTGCTTTAACAAAAGTATAAGCCATACCGCCGCCGATAATCATATTGTCAACTTTGTCAAGCAAGTTTTCCAAAACACCGATTTTAGAAGAAACTTTAGCACCGCCGACAACTGCAGTGAACGGTCTTTCAGGATTATCAAGAGCCTGAGATAAGCATCTGATTTCTTTTTCCATCAACAAGCCTGAAACTGCCGGCTTAAGGATTTTAGCCAATTTTGCAGTTGAAGTGTGGTTTCTGTGAGCAGCGCCAAAAGCGTCGTTTACATAGAAATCACCCAATTTTGCAAGCTCTTCCGCAAAAGTCATATCATCATCTTTTGCTTCTTCGGCTTTGTAGAAACGAATGTTTTCCAACAAAGCAATCTGTCCGTCAACAAGTTTGTCAACATAAGGTTTTGCTTCTTCAACTGAAGGAATAAATACGATTTCTTCACCGAAAACCTTTGACATATATTTAGCAACCGGAGCTAAAGAAAATTCCGGATTCTTTTCACCTTTTGGTCTGCCTAAGTGAGCCAT
>CALUPJ010000055.1 GCA_944322555.1 Candidatus Gastranaerophilales bacterium
ATTTAATAACCTCGTTTCAACAAGGCTTCAAAGTTCTCTTTTATATGATTCAATGCGGAAATACCCCTAGGTGCATACGGACGTATCGCTTCTATTGTATCCAAACCGCCTCGGGCAGATATTCGTCTAAAAAAAACTTTTGTCCTTAAGCTTTCCATCAGCTCACCTGTACAACTGCCGAGATAGTTGTACTCCTTAATAGCTTTTTGCAAATATTTCTGGTTTACTGCCTGAAAATTTGTTGTGCCTGCTTTTTCTACTTTCATATTTACTCCTTGTTTCTTTATTTTAGCACCATTAGGGCTAAAATAATAAATCAATATTACATATATTAAGTTTTGTAACAATTTTCCATAAAATTAAAGTTTTCACTCAATTTAGCCGTAATACATATTAACAAGGGAAAATCGTAAAGGAAAGAAAAAAATGGGAATGGCAGCATCACAAGTTAGATTATTGCAGCTGACCAGCCGAAAAAATGATATCGGACGGCAGCTTTCAAGCTTGTCTTTGCAAAAAATGGCTCTTTCCAATGATATGAAGAAAATTACAAAAAAATATCAGGATGCCCTTAGCAGCAAAACCTTAAAATGGTCAACCAATTCCGGTGTATCATATGTAGATTTAAGCTATGCAAACTTAATGCGGCCGAGTTCCGTCAACCAAAATACACCCTATTTAATAACAAACACAAACGGACAGGTTGTAATAGACAATCAGTATAAAAAATATGCGGAAATGATTTCTGCAACCGGCGCCGCCGGCGGAGATTATGAATCTAACAGAAGCAATATCTTAGCTTCACTTACCGGAGTCTCGCCGGAATCTCTTGATGCGAGCGTCACAGCTGACAGTGCCGTGCAAGAGGCAGAAGATAAAGTTAACAACTTACAAAATGAGGTTGATATATTAGAAGCAAAATGCACAACCGAGATATTTGAAAATGATTTTTTCACAGACTGTTTAGGCAGTATAGGCAGCGGATTTCAATGGGATGGTGCATCAACTACTAATGTTGGAGGAGATTATAAGCTCGCAGAGCAAAACGGCGGCGGACACTGGTTATTAGGTTCCGATGCGACAAGTTCCAAATCAAAATTAAAAGAATTACTGGAACAATTGAAAAAAAATGTTTCTAATTATTTGACAGACAGTGATTATCAAGCTTTTACAGAAGCGTGCAATTCCACATATACGGAATACTGCGGTAACATTGACCAAGCAGTAACAAGCGGAACAAAAGATGATAAATCAATTCCTGTATCTATATTCTCAGATAAATCAAATCAATTAGGTCTCAGGGTTGATAAATTTATTGACACATTAATGGGCGCATATAGAAGTGCCGGAGGAAGATACGAGCAAAGTACAACAGATACAAACGCTTATTATTACACATGCATTGATAAAAACTCTACAGAGTATATAGATTATCAAAACAAGCTTGCGGAATTGGACGCTGCAAAAGAAGAATACGAAGCTGCCGTTGATGCCTCTAACCAAACACTCACATCTACAGATGAAACACAGATAGCATTCTATGATAAATTGTTTAATGCTATTGCAGAAAAAGGCTGGGTGGCAAACTCTCAAGTCAGCGATACGGACTACTTAAACCAAATGCTGCAAAATAACCAGTATTTTATTACAACTATATCGACCGATGAAGACGAAAATGGGAAAATTTTCTACGAATACGATTCTACTCCGGCATCAAACTTTGAGTATATCGTTTCTGTCAATGACTCTGACGCACAAGAAGAAGCGCAAATTGAATATGAATACGCAAAAAGCACCGTAGATGAAAAAGAATCGCGAATAGATACCAGAATGCAAAATCTGGAAACCGAACAATCCGCAATTAATAATATGATTCAAAGTGCTGAATCTATTCGTAATGATAATGAGGAGAGAAGCTTGGGAATCTTCGCATAATAATTTGTTTATGCTATCATATCCATGTATTATTTTATAAGGATATGTGATTAATGTTTGACTCATTATCTGAGAGATTACAGGATATTATCGCCAAGACATCGGGGCAGAAAGAGCTTACTCAAGAGAATATGCAGGATGCTCTTAGAGAAATCCGCAGGGCATTACTTGAAGCAGACGTAAACTTAAGAGTTGTAAAAGCTTTTATTTCAAATATTAAAGACCGTGCTGAAGGCGAAAATGTACTTCGCGGAGTTAATCCATCACAGCAGCTCGTTAAAATAGTACATGACGAGCTTGTGGAACTGTTGGGGAAAGAAGCAAAACATCTGGATTTTTCGGGACATCCGAATTTGATCATGATGCTCGGCTTGCAGGGAAGCGGTAAAACAACATCATCGGCAAAACTCGCTATAAAACTAAAAAAAGAAGGAAGAAACCCTCTTTTGGTTGCCTGCGACGTGTACAGACCGGCAGCCATAACCCAGTTAGAAACTCTCGGAAAGGAAACAGAAACAGAAGTTTATTCAGAAGACTCAAAAGATGTGCAGAGTATTATAAAAAATGCAATAAATTATGCCCGGGAGAATGGATTCAATACACTTATTCTTGATACAGCCGGGAGATTGCAGATTGATACTGACATGATGGCAGAATTACTGCTTATAGACAGAGTTTTTCAACCAGCAGAAAAACTTCTTGTTGTAGATTCCATGACCGGTCAGGAAGCTGTAAATGTTGCTGAAAACTTTGACGAACAATTGAATATCACAGGGCTCGTTTTAACAAAGCTTGACGGCGATTCAAGAGGCGGAGCAGCTTTAAGCATAGCGTACTGCACCCATAAGCCCGTAAAATTAACAGGTACAGGAGAAAAGCTCAACGCTCTTGAAGATTTTTATCCCGAAAGAATGGCAACCAGAATCCTTGGCATGGGCGATATTGTATCACTTGTGGAACGAGCCCAGGAAGTGTTTGATGAAAAAACAGCAAAAGAAATGGAAAAGAAAATGGCAAAAGCCGAGTTTTCTTTTAATGATTTCTTAAAAATGCAGTCCCAAATGAAAATGTTCGGTTCTATTGACCAGTTATTGGGAATGATTCCGGGGCTTAAAATATCTAAAGATGATCGCCAAATGCTTTCCCACGAAGGAGAAAAACAACTTAAGAGGATAGAAGCATTTATTCAAAGCATGACACCGGAAGAAAGAGAGCATCCGGAGTTAATGAACTCTTCACGAAAAAAACGTATAGCAGCCGGCTGCGGTATGCCTTTGCACGAATTAAATGTTTTTATAAATCAATTTGAACAGATGCGCAAAATGATGAAAGGTTTTTCCGATGTCAAAAAAACTCTCGGAGGAAATCCGAACAAAGCAAAGCTGACCGCACATCAAATGATGAAAAATATGAGAAGGTTCAGATGAAATTAATTGCAGGACTGGGTAATATAGGTGATAAGTATATGTTTACAAGGCATAATACCGGTTTTATGCTCATAGACAGTTTTGCAATCAATGAAGGATTGACTTTTAGAGAAAATTCCAGATTGAAATGTCTTATTACAAATATACGGGATTATTACCTGATAAAACCTACAACCTTTATGAATTTGTCCGGAGAGGCCGTACGTGCAGTTATGGATTACTATAAAATTCCTGTAGAAGATGTTTTAATTGTTTATGATGATCTTTCGCTTGAGCTCGGAAAAATGAGATTTCGCCCCGATGGCTCAGACGGAGGGCATAACGGCATAAAATCAGTCATAAAACATATTGGAACAGATAAAGTAGCAAGATTAAAAATAGGTATAGGCCCGCAGCCTAATATACCTTCCGAAGTTTTTGTGCTACAAAACTTTTCAAAAGAAGAATTGGATGTACTAAAAGAGACTTTGACACGAGCCAAAGAAGGTGTTGCCTGCTATTTTAAGGAAGGCATGGCAAGTGCACAAAATAAATTTAACTAGGAGAATCTCATGAACTTAGCAGAACAATTGGAACAAAACGAAAAATATGATGAAGCTTATGCCGAGTATAGAAAACAACTTGCTTCAAAACAGGATGATGTAGAACTTTTGACAAAACTTGCTCATCTGGCTTTAATCTTAGAAAAAAAAGAGGATGCAAAAACCTATTACGCAAAGATTTTAGAAATTGATCCTGCAAATATTCTTGCACACGAGCAGCTTATTGACATATTTGTTCACGAAGATAAATTTAAATATTACCTTTTCAGAGGCAATCTGCACGCGTTGCAGCAACAAATGAGCCATGCCGGGAACGATTACAGGAAAGCTATCGACCATGCTAAAGACCCCAAAGAAGCCTTGCCCGCAAGATATCTATATGCAGGGCTTTGCGAAGGACAGGGAAAACTTTCGGAAGCCATTGACGAATATTTAAAGATTTCTGACTATGATGAAAACAATTCCGCAATATTTTTAAAGCTTGCAGAATTATACGAAAAAACAGAAGGAATTATCTCTGCTATCGATACACTGGAAAGAGGCAGAAGAGACCGTGGGTTTAATGACTATGATGAAATCCTTGCCGGATATTATATCAGGAATTCACAGCCCGCAAAAGCGCTTGAACTTACTAAAAACGACATGACAAAAGCCCGTGCCCTGTTTGATTTGGACAGAAACGAAGAGGGATATGAAATTTTGATGAAAATAAAAAGTAAGTATCAGAATGAAAAAACTTTCCACTCACTTCTTGCACAGTATTATTTCCAAAAAGATATGTTTGAAGAAGCTTTTAAGGAAATTGAAGAATTCGCAAAAATTGATTCCTCATCCCCTCTGATATATCAGATGAGAGCTTTAATATATGAAAAACAGGGCGATTCATTTAATGAGCACGTTAACTGGGGGAAATATAACATTGTCCGCGGAGACAAAGATGTCGCACTAAATGAATACTTAACCGCATACAGATTTGATGATAAAAATATTGATTTAATAGAGACTATCGCGGCCCTCTTAGAAGCCGAAGGCGACAAAACCAAAGCAAGTGAGTTTTACGAAAGACTTTCCGACATCGATAAAAATAACAGGCTTGCACTGCAAAAACTTGCAGAGTTTAGAGAATCCATTGGCGACAACTACGGAGCATTGGAATATCTTGATAAACTAAAAGAAATTGATCCGAGAAACCAATACGCTTTGGATAACTATGCAAAAATAAAAGACCGTGCCGAAAATGGCAGCTTCGGCAGTTTCTTCAAAAAAATCTTCGGTCGAAGAATGATGGGTGACTAATGTTTACAGAACTTCTCGCACCCGCAAAAGACAAATTAACCGCATTCGAGGCAATAAATTGCGGGGCTGACGCTGTTTATATAGGAGCAACGGAGTTTGGGGCAAGAAAAAACGCCTCTAACAGTCTTGAAGATATAAAAGAAGTTATTGACTACGCACACAAATTTTGGGCCAAAGTTTTTATCACTGTCAATACAATACTGAATGACAATGAACTCGAGGAAGCGGTAAAATTAGTCAGTAAGTTAGATTCTATAGGCGCAGATGCGGTGATTGTACAGGATTTAGGACTCTTAAAACGAATTATTGAAGAAAACATCCAAATACCTGTTCATATGAGCACCCAATGCGACAACAGAAATAATGAAAAAATAAAATTTTGGAACAAAATTGGTGTTTCAAGAGTAGTATTAGCACGCGAACTTTCTTTAAAACAAATAAAAGAAATACATAATGCTAATCCTGATTTGGAACTTGAAGCTTTTGTACATGGCGCTCTGTGTGTATCTTACAGCGGGCAGTGTTACTTGAGTCAATATATCGGAGGCCGATCCGCTAACAGAGGAGAGTGCGCTCAACCTTGCAGAAAAAAATACACCCTTGAAGACAGCAGCGGGAAAATAATAGCAAAAGACATCCATGCATTGTGCTTGAAAGATTTTAACACTTCCGGACACATAAAAGAAATGATAGATGCAGGCATTTTTTCTTTTAAAATAGAAGGACGGCTAAAAGAGAAAAATTATGTTAAAAACATAACCGCATACTACAGACAAGAATTAGACAAATATTCGGATAAAACCAGTTCAGGCAGATGTCTGTACCCGTTTATACCAAACCCCGAAAAAAGTTTTAACAGGGGATTTACGGACTATTTTTTGGAAAAACGGACAAATTGTTTCAACTTTGTTTCGCCAAAATCACGAGGAGAGTATTTGGGAGAAATTATTGATGTAAAAGGCGGCAGTTTTGTACTTAAAACAAATAAAGAAATTCACGCACAGGACGGAATTACGATAAATGAAGAAGGAAGTTTGGTTAACAAAGTCTTTACAGAAAATAATAAAGTCACTGTTTATCCCGCAAAAAAACTGAATTTGAAAATTGGTGCAAAAGTTTACAGAAACATTGATGTAAAATTTGAAAAAGAACTTTTAAAACCCGTTAAAAGACAAATCGGGGTAGCGGTAGGG
>CALUPJ010000056.1 GCA_944322555.1 Candidatus Gastranaerophilales bacterium
GACTTGACAAAAATGGTATAATAGTAATTATGAAGAGAAAAAGATTTTGCCTGCTGATTATTGTTTTGACTTTGGGCAGTTTTATAAAAGTATACGGACATGATGATGACGAGTTATTCCGGCTTGTTGAGGTAAAAGACGGGACTTCTCTCTCCGTAATTGACTGCGTTGCCGTTGCATTTAAAAACAGTCCTAAAATTAAGCGCAAAAAATATAATCTTGATATTGCCAAAAGTAATCTGGGAATTGCAAAAGCACAATACTTTCCCGTTATAAATGCAGGAGTCGGGTTTTATAATGAAAATAATTCCGATAACATATATTACAACTCCCATTATCGAGAATTACCCTCGGCCGGCGCTTCGGTTAATAAGCTGATATGGAATTTCGGAAAAACAACTGCTTATATTAAAATGGAAGAATTCTATAAAATAGGAGCCGAATATGAATTTATTGACAGCCTCTGCTCTACCGTTTTTGATATAAAAGGGAAATACTATAACCTTATGCGTGCACAGGCGCTGCTGGATATTGCGGAATATAATACCAAACTCAACGAAAAATTTGTCTCTCTTGCAAAAGGGAAAAATAAAGCGGATTTGACAACAGCAGAGCTTAATTTGAGCGAAGCAAAAGTTCATTATATAGAAGCTGCAAATAATTATAATAATGAACGCGTAAATCTTACTAATTCAATGTATTTGGAAAACCAGCCGGATTATAATATTAAAACAACAAAAACTTTTGATTATACAAAAGATTTTGCAAATAATCCCGCAGAAATCTGTGAACATAATTTTACACCAGAGCGTTTTCCTTTTACAAAAGAAAAAGCCGTTGAGATTGCTTATGACAACAGCCCTGATTTGAGCGTTCTTGTTTCGACAAAACAGGCAATGGAACAATCACTATTGTATATTAAAAGAATGTATTTTCCGGATTTGACAGCAAATGCCGGATACGGGTTTAATAACTCCACGCAAACATCCAACCACAATTTTCAGGTTGGCGTAAATCTGTCCTCTTCAGTTAATATAATGGAATTGAGACATAGTATTAAAGGCGCCGATGCACAGGTAAATCTCGCAGATAATGAAATTATGCTCTTCAAAAAAGATTTATATTTTGAACTGAAAAGAGCTTTTAATAATCTGGACAGAGCAGAAAAAGAGATTCCTGCTTCTAAACGGGAAGTTCTGCAATCATACGAAAACCTTAATGTGGTCGAAGAGCAGTATATAAATAATAACTTGAATTATGTTGCATTGCAGGAAGCAAGAAAAGATTATATAAAAGCTCTGGAAGGATATATCACAAGTCTGTATGATTATAACATGGCATTAATTCAGGTAGAAATGGCAATGCATTTTCATATTGTCGACATACATCACAAATCGGAACATGCAATGCACTATCACTCGCGCGACCTTGTAGAACACCTAAATAAAGCTCTGGGCTGCGATGAATGGGAAGTAAAAAAAGAAAAATCAAAAAAACATAATCTGTAAATAATTCAACATAACAGAATTTAAACTCAATGGAATTATCACCCCGAAACTATTGCTACCCCTGAACTTGTCCCGAGTCTTGAAGCTCCGGCTTCAATCATTATTTTCGCGGCTTCCCTGTCTCTGATACCGCCGGATGCTTTTACCCCAAGCCCTGCATCTTTAACCGTTTCATACATCAATTCAACATCTTCAGCCTTTGCGCCGACTCCGTTTTTTACAAAACCGGTAGAGGTTTTAACAAAATCAGCACCGCCCTCTATACAGAGTTCACAAGCTTTTTTAATTTCATCTCTGTTGAGTAAGTCCGTTTCTAAAATAACTTTAAGAATATGTTTCTGGCAAGCCATCTTAATTCCGGAAATCTCTGTAGTTATATAATCATACTCCCTATCCTTAAGCTTTCCTGTGTTCATTACCATATCTATTTCATCAGCACCGTTTTTAACCGCATCAATCGTCTCAAGTATTTTTGTCTCTGTTGTACTCTGTCCAAGCGGAAACCCAATAACCGTAACAACTTTAACCTTTTCTCCGCCGGTTTCATTTAGATACTGTCTTGCAAAGTTTACATTACAAGGATTGACACATACTCCTGTAAATCCATATTTCACAGCCTCATCAAGGATTTTTATCACCTCATCTCTTGTCGCATCCTGTTTTAATAATGTATGTTCAATATATTCTTTCATAAATTTTATCTCCCCATAAAAAATATTGCAGTTCCGAAACCGACTATTAAACAATAATAGCCAAAAATTCCAAGTGAAAACTTTGAAACAAATTTCAGAAAATATTTTATACAAACATAGCCTACAACACCGGAAACAATTGTTCCAACCGCTATCGCAGTCCAATTATAAGTTATAATTTCATGATAATCTATTTTTACCATAGGATAAACCATAGATGCTCCTAAAATTATCGGAATACTTAGTAAAAAAGAATATCTGGCAGCCGTAGTTCTTTCCATTCCGCTCAAAAGTCCGGTTGCTATAGTTAAGCCCGAGCGGGAAAAGCCGGGGAGCGCAGCCAATCCTTGCGCTATTGCAATCAAAACAGAATTCTTCAAAGAAATATCTTTCTTATCAACATATTTTTTTGCCATATATTCACTAAACAAAAGTAATATTCCTGTTCCTATAAGCAAAATTCCTACTATTGCAGGACGAAACACAAGCCCTCCGGCAACTTCATTCAAAGGATAAGCTATTAAAACCGTTATTACGGTTCCTAAAATTATGTAAGCTCCCAACTTAAAATCCCTTGAAGAGTAATCCTTGTTTTTAAGGCCGAAATACAGTGCTTTTATAATCTCTAAAATCTCTTTTCTAAAATAAATTAACACGGCAATAAGTGTTCCCAAATGCAGCATTATATCAAGGAAAATTTCCTGATTGGATTCCTGTACAATCTCTATACCTTTAAAAACTTTATAAAAATTAGATGTAAAAACAAGATGTGCCGAGCTGGAAACCGGTAAAAACTCACTCAAGCCCTGTACTATTCCCATTAATATTGATTGTATTAAATCCAATTCACTCCTCCTTATTAAACTGTATCTTGCCTGCCGGTTCTACCGGATTAAAAATAATTCTTATTATATCATATAAAAGTTTAACAAGAAAAAGATTATACATCTTTTGGGGCAGTTAAAAACCCTTGCTTAAACGGAACTTCTTTGTTAACAAAACCCGTTCGGACAATATTCCTCCCGAATTTAGCTTCCAGCCTGTCAATGCTTTTTCCCAGCTTTTCATTTTGTTCACGTTTTTCATTGTTATTAAATAAAATTAACTGTTCTTCGCTGTAATTACTAAAGTCTTCGAGTACAATACCGATACTGCTGTATAATATATCGGGAGTGTAAATTCTTTCTAATACGGGAAATGCCTCCCTGGAAATTTCAAATTCAAAGTCCGTAGAAGCTCTCAGAGCAACTTTCTCATAGTACGTTCTGAAATCTTTGGTTTTAAGCAATATACCTATTGTTGAACATTTGCAGCCGATTTTTCTTAATCGTGTACAGGTTTCGTGAATATGTACGGAAAGTTCGTTTTTTAAAAACTGTAAATCAGAAGAAAACTCTGAAAAAGATTTAGTATCACTTATGGATTTGGGTTTTTCACAGATATTATCTATAGGAGATGTGATTATTCCAGTTAATTCCGCTTTTATGGCAAGTCCGTTTTTCCCGAAACGTGATTTAATCCACACATCATCTCTCTGAATATAATCGTATGCCGTAGAAATCCCGTAACCTTTGAGTTTCACACCGAGTTTCCGTCCGATACCCCAAACTTCCTGAATATCGGTATGTTTTAAAAGTTCTTTAACACTTGATATTCCGATAAGAGAAATCCTGCTTCTCGTATTTTTGGATTTATCCGAAGCCAGCTTCGCCAGAGTTTTGGTTCGACTTACTCCTATTGATACGGGAATATCTGCTTCTTTCAATATTTTTTGCTGTATTTCATATGCCAAGGCATAATAATTTTTCTTATATAATTTAGTAAGTCCCGTGAAATCAACAAAAGCTTCATCAATAGAGTAAACTTCCACATTCGGGCTAAATCCCTTTAAAATTTGCATAACAATTTTTGATATTTTTGTATATGCATAATGATTTGCAGAAATATAAATACATTCAGGATATTTTTCCACAGCCTGAAAAAAAGGAATACCCATCGGAACTCCGAGAATTTTTGCTTCTTTTGAACGTGAAATGATACAGCCCCGCTCTCCCGAAACCACAGAAACAGGAAGCCCCTTAAGTTCGGGATTGAGTTTCCTTTCACAGGAAACAAAAAAGCTGTCACAATCTATTAATGCTATGTATTTTTGGTTTGTCATAGTTATTCAAATATATAATCTACACTTTTATCTTTCCAATTGTAACGTTTCTTCTTCGGTAGAATTTCTAAAAGCAGACCTTCCCGATATCTTTTAACATACCAGCTGTGAAAATGCAAAGCACGGTCGATATCAGTAGTACGAAATTTTTCTATCCGCTTCCCGCCTTTAATTTGAATCATTCTATATAGAGTTTCAATATTTTCGCCCGTAGTAATATCCTGCATAACAACAGTTTATCATATTTTTGAAATAAAAACCCTTATCAATTATAGATAAGGGAAAATAATGGATTTAAGAAAGTACTAAAATTTTATGGGAATCCCGATATTTATATACGTATCGGGATAATAAAAGCTGTCATACCAGCCTATACGATAACAGTTAGGGTAATATCTTATTCCGCGGCACCCCCAGCCCGTAAAACCAATATATTTCGGTGGCGGAGGGGGCGGAACATGATATCCGGGACGGGGCACCCGTCTGTGAATTCCGGGGCCGGCTTTAATTACCTGCCCGCCCGCGGAAGGCGGCGGAGGTGCTGCATTAACGGGAGAGAGAATACATAATAATGAAAGCGTTGAAAATAAAGAAAGAATTTTTTTCATACTCGCACCTCCAGTATAGAAACGAAAAAAATATTATTATTGTTCAAAATAACGGCGGAAGAAATTTTTTTCAAATTTCTCCCGCCGTTATTTTTGTTATTCTGTTTATTGTTCCAGAATATAATTTAATAATGTTCTCACCCCTGCTCCCGTTGCACCTTTGATAAATTCTTTCTGCGGTTTTTCGAGAAAAGCGGTTCCTGCAATATCAATATGTGCCCATTTTGCATCTTTTACGAATTTTTGCAGGAAAACTCCGGCAGTAGAAGCTCCGCCCCAACGAGAGCCGGTATTCTTCATATCTGCAATATCACTTTTCAAGCTGTCAAAATATTCTTCCCATAGAGGAAGTTCCCAAAAGCGTTCCCCGCTTCTTTCAGCAATAGAAATTAAATTCTGAACCAGAGCCTTGTCATTTCCCATAATTCCTGCCGCATTAGTACCAAGGGCAACCATGCATGCACCCGTAAGTGTTGCAAGGTCAATGACTTCATCAACACCGAGTTCACAAGCGTAACAAAGTGCATCCGCCAGAGTTAATCTGCCTTCGGCATCAGTGTTATCGACTTCTATTGTCTTGCCGTTTTTAGCGGTTAGGATATCACCGGGTTTATAAGCACTGCATCCGGGCATGTTTTCACACGCAGCAATAATCCCGTGGACTTCCACTTGAGGATGAAATTCTCTTATTACACTCATTACTCCTAAAACACATGCTGCAGCCGACATATCATCTTTCATTGTAAGCATGGATGAAGGTGGTTTAATATCTAATCCGCCGCTGTCAAAAGTAATCCCTTTACCAATTATGGCAATTTTCTTTTTCGGATTATCAACCTGGTACTTCATATGAATAAATTTAGGTTCGCGTGAACTTCCTTGTGCAACGGCCAGAAAAGCTCCCATACCCATTTTTTCGCACTCTTCTTTGTCATATACTCTGGTTTCCAAGCCTAAGTCGCAGGCAATTGCCGCCAGTTCGGCAGGAGTTGCAAATTGCGCGGGTTCATTAGCGAGATTACGTGCAAAAGCCATTGCTTCCGCTATCTTTTTTGCTTTAGCTACAATATCGGCATTGGCTTGAACATAAACCTCACGAACTTTGTTATCTTTCTTTTCAGACTTGTATTTATCAAAACTATAGTCCGCAATCATTGCACCGATTGTAAATTGTTCGGAATAATCAAATTCAATTCCATCAAGAGAAAAAGCAACTTTTTTTGCTTCCATTTGCATGGATTTTTTAATTGCTTTAGCAACAGCTTCTCTCATCTTATTCGGATTAAATTCATCTTTTTCTCCGAGTCCCAGAATAAGAACTTTTTTATAAACTTCTTTTCCGTATGTAGGAAGCAAATATGTTTCCCCGAACTTACCTTTAAAGTTATCCTGTTCAATTGCATACTTGTTTGCAAGGTCACTCACAGTCCTGCCGCCTTCATACATACTGACAACAAGAATGTCGGATTCAATACTCTTGCTGTCTTGAACAACCTTAATTTCCATAATTTAAAACTCCTTTCTTATTTAAATATTTTAAACAATTATTATGATATTTAAAATACATTAACAGGATTATAAAACAAATCATTTGACAATGTATTTTGTTTAGGTTAGTATAAAACTTGCCTGAGGGCGTTTAGCTCAGGGGGTAAATAAAAGGAGCGCGGTTTAATTTTGTGTAATGTGCTCCGGAATGAAAATTGAATAAGGTACGCGGGCGTTTAGCTCAGTTGGTAGAGCGTCTCCCTTACAAGGAGAGGGTCAGAAGTTCGAGTCTTCTAACGCCCACCATAAAAAGGACAATGACTTTTGTTATTGTCCTTTTTATTT
>CALUPJ010000057.1 GCA_944322555.1 Candidatus Gastranaerophilales bacterium
AAAGGAGATTTGGCAAACCTTATTTATGCGGGCAGCGATTTCTTTTTAATGCCTTCAAAATTTGAACCTTGCGGGCTTTCCCAGTTGATAGCAATGCATTATGGTTCATTACCTATTGTCAGGGCAACCGGAGGGTTGGAGGACACCGTGACGGGCTATCCTCTGGATAATTCTACGGGATTTAAGTTCTGGGGTTATGACGGATGGGCGATGAAAGATGCAATCTTAACCGCAATGTATGTTTATAAAGATAAGTACACTCTTAATGCGATGAGAAAAAGTGCAATGCAGGCTGATTTTAGCTGGAAAGAGAGTGCAAAGAAGTATCTCGAAATGTATAAAAAACTCATGCAGTAACATTTTGTATTATGAAAATAGTATTAAGCAGTAATTTGTATGTATGCTTTAAAAATCTTATTTGAAATAGTATCTTCAAATGCCTGTTGAATTTTATCAAGCGGATAAACTGTTGTTAATCCTTTTACATTGACTTTTCCGGAGGTTAAAAATTCGTATGAATCTCTTAAATCCGAAGGAGAGGGTGAGTAACTTCCAAGTATAGTCAATTCCTTATAATAAATTTCATTATTCGGATATCCGTTATTTTGAGGTGTACTCGAAAATACAAGAATCTTTCCTCCGGGACGTACTGCACTAAGAGCGGTTTCGATTGCTTTATCAGCACCGGAGGTCATAAATACGGCATCAACTTCTTTTTTATAATTATAGCTTTCAATTCCCATTCTGTTGGCAAGCTCGGTTCTTTTTCCAATCAAATCACATCCAAAAACTTTATATCCCATGGCTTTTAAACCTTCACCCATTAAAAGCCCTATAGAACCGAGGCCTACAACTAGTGCAGTATCATCTTTCATAAGATTACATCTTTTTATTGCTCTTATACAGCAGCCAAGAGGTTCATAGAAAGAAATCTCTTCATCCGTAATATTTGGAGGAACCGGATAGGCAACATTCTCAAGGTGTTCTTCCGAAACAAAAACATATTCACTAAATCCTCCCGGGAAAATATTTGTTTCTTTAAAATGTCTGCACATAGAAACATTTCCGTGCTTGCAATAATCGCATTTTCCGCAAGGAATATGGTGAGAGGTAACAATTTTATCTCCGCATTTGAATTTGGTATCGGAATTTATTTCTGCGATTTCTCCGACAATTTCATGGCCTAGAACTGCACCATCCGGGACAATTTTATGCCTGAATTTAACAATATCCGACCCGCATAATCCGCAGCCGATAACTCTCACTACAGCTCCTTTACGTCCGTTTAATTTAACTTTTTCAAATTCTTTTACTACAATTTTATTCTGATAAACTTGTGCCGTTTTCATTTTTAATATCCTCAATACATAAATCTTTATCTTCTTTCCAATTAGGGTAATAGTATATTGTAACAATATCTTTCGGACGGATTTTTGCGTGACCGCCTTTAATTAAGTTTGTCAATGAACCTGCAAAAGGAATTAATGTCAGGGACCATTTCAGGGGATAAACCCACAAACATCTGTTTTGCCCTTTTTTATTATATGTACTTATAAGCTGTGAATTGCAAATTCCGGGGATTTGAAAATCATCTATTATTATTTCAGCGGGGAAGCCGTTCATCCCGCTGGTTACTATTGTTTCTATTTTAGCATTGATAACATCGCCGGATTTTAAGATACTCTGCCCGTTATGCCGCACATTTTTTCTTACTTTAAATTGGACACTCTGCCCTTCATATATATTATCTTTTGTAGAAATCTCTTCCGTAATTGAAAGAGTTATCGGAATACAAAACGTGTCATAAAAATTGTACGGCAGAGTTTCACAGTAACAAGCCTTGCAAGTAAACAAAAATAACAAAAACAGGGCTGTTAATTTATTCATAGTGCACTTCTCCGGTTGAATGCATTTTAATCTTTTCTTCCAGCTTTCTGCGGTTTTCCAGCGAATTAAGCAGAAAATTTTGATAGTACTGATTATTGATATATTCAGTATCCTGCAAATATTCGGGATATTTATAAGTTATGTACTCATATATTCTTGCAAGTCTTTTGGAGGTCAAATTATGTCTTGCAATAACATCCTGTCTTTTTTGTGGGTAGGTTTTGTTAATAAACACAATCAGCGCAAGAGGATTATATCCGGCTTTTACCATATAATCTACGGCTCTTTTATCTGCTACGGTTTCAAACTTTTTTGAACTGAGAGCTACTTGTATGGCATCAATACTACCGCCCCACATTCCGCTATACGATTTTAAAACTGTTGCTATTTCCCGTGAAAGCATTGCAGCTATTTCGTCGTCGGTTTGGGTAAACTGGTATAGTTCATCATATACAATTATTTGTCTGCTTTTGAGTTCATGATATTTTCCGAGCCACTCGGCTTTGGTTTCTTCACTATATGTAAAAATTATCCGTTTCGGAATTTTATTAAAATTAAGTATTCGTGTGCCTATACTGTCAATACGCTGTTGTATGGCATTCATTTCAGCTAAACCGGCATATGCGGGAGATATTAACAACAAAAGCAATAATAAAGATATTATTTTTTTCATAAAAATTCCTCTATATTTTAATATTCTCCTTTGATTCTTGCAAATTTAGTATTAGCATAAAAATATTTCAAAATCTGATATGCATTATAACCTCTTTTTGCAAGATTATTAGCTCCGTATTGGCTCATTCCGACTCCGTGTCCGTTTTTTTTGACACCGTCGTCAAAAGAAGGTACTGATTTAAGAAACGGTAAATCGGTTGACCAGACTTGTCCGCCGGTATTTGTCTTCCCGCCGGCGGAGGCTGAATAGTATGCGGGAACAATTTTCCCCTGACATACCAGAACAATTCCTTCTGTTTCGGAAACGGCATCATTTGTATTGTTTTTTTCCGCAGTTGCTCCGCCATATGCCTGATCCTCCGGAGTATCCTTCAGGTCATACCCGTATTTTGCTCTCTTGCCCAGATTAGCAACAGCATAACTTCTTGCCGCAATTGCCTGAGCTTTGTGAGCTTCGTGCTCCCAACCCGAGGGCATTTCCGAGGGCACAACTCCCCGGAGATATTTTTCAAGAGGAATGTCATTCATAACCGTAAGTCCGAGACCGTCATTAATAACTTTAAAATGTCCTCTGTACCATTTGCGTTTTACACTTACAAAACCTTCCGGCTCGGGTTTAATAACAATTTTGTTTGTTTTCATTTTTTTCCACTCGCCGTCAACTTTTATGGCAATTACATTACGATAAGCTTTGAATTCATAGCCTTTCATTTTTTCCATAACAAAAACCAGCTTATTGTTGTCGCAGTTGATTATTTGGGCTTGTGTTGACGCTCCAATAAATGTTTTGTTTACATGAGTCTGGAGTCCTATTTTTATTGCTAAACAAGGACTTTTAAAAAAAATATATACAAAAATTAATACCAGAGCTCTTCTAATCCCCATAATACATATTATTATACAACGCGCATAAATTTATAAACAATGTTCCTGTTTTTATGTTATTTTAAAATTTGTATTATTAAATAAAAAGGTTGTTATGCAGCAAGAATTTAAAATTGGTATATTACAAAAACTTAAGAGTTTTATCAGTTTTTATTTTTCATTACAGGATATAGATGAACATTATGTATTAAAAATTTTTGGCGCCAAAATTTGTATAAGACATAAAACAGAAGTTTTGTTGCCGGAGTTGGAAACAATCGGTGTAACCGAAAATAAACGTGAAAAAAAAATCATTGTTTCTCTTACAACATATCCGGCAAGAATAAATTCAGTTTATAAGACAATTACTACTCTTTTAAATCAAACGGTAAAACCTGACGAAGTGGTTTTGTGGCTGGCAGAAGAACAATTCCCCGATAAAAATTTGCCTGAAAATCTTTTAAAACTGGAAAATTTCGGGTTATCAATAAGATGGTGTGAAGATATAAAATCGTTTAAAAAACTTGTACCTTCTCTTGGTGAATTTCCGGAAGATATTATTATAACAGCGGATGACGATATTTTTTATCCTCAAAATTTTGTAGAATCACTATACGAAAGATATTTACGGCACCCTCAATATATACATGCCAATAGGGCATTTCTGATAAAAAAGAAAAAAGGTAAATATGCGATATGTTCAAGAAACTATGAATATAATGAAACTTATTTCCCAGGATTTAGAAATGAATTTATGACCGGCTATGGCACGTTATTTCCGCCGCATAGTTTAGATGAGGAAGTGTCGGACAGCAAAAAATTTATGTTGTTAATGCCGACGAACGATGATGTTTGGTTTTGGGGTATGGCTGTAAAGAAGGGTTCTAAAATTTGTGTTAATCCAAACGGATATAAATTAAAATTAATTATTGACAGAACAATTCAGGGTGATGCGTTGTGGAAATTAAACATGAATAATACTACAGTAGGAACGAACGGCAGTGACGGGGTTAATATTCTGGCAGAGATGTATGAAGAAATAAAATCCGCTTTATAATTCCATTGCCGTTATTGCTTTTCAGTTGTGATATAATTTAATAAAAGAATTAGTTCGGAGAAATATAAATGAGTAAATATTTATTGGAAATCGGAGTTGAAGAATTACCATACAAGTTTATACCCATGGCAATTACTCAACTGAAATCAGGTTTTGAAGCTTTTTTAAATTCAAATAACGTAAAGTTTGATAATATAAACGTTATGGCAACACCGCGCCGTCTCGCTGTAATTGTTGAAGGGCTTGCTTCTTCACAGCCGGATATTTAAAAAACGGTAAAAGGCCCGATTGCAAATATTGCATTCGACGAAAATAATAATTTAACAAAAGCGGGTGAAGGATTTGCCAATAAAAACGGTGTAAGCGCAAATGAACTTTATGTGGAAAATAATTATGTATATGCAAAAATTTCCATTAAAGGAAAATCCGCGAAAGATTTGCTGCGGGAAAATGTCCCTCAAATCTTTGCAAAACTCCAAGGACCGCATTTTATGCGCTGGGGCAATAATGACGCTAAATTTTCCCGTCCGATAAAATGGGTTCTTTCAATTCTTGATAATGAAGAAGTTAAGATAAAACTTATTGATAAAGAATCATCCAATATAACCAACGGACACAGATTTTCAAAACAAAATATTATAATCAATCATCCTGATGAATATATAAATAAATTGCGCGATGCAAAAGTTATTGTTAATCAGGATGAAAGAAAAACAAGAATTTTGGAATTAACAAAAGCTGAAGCCGATAAATTAAATGCAGTAACAAAAATTTCGGATGACTTATTGGAAGAGGTAACGTTTATTTGCGAATATCCTGTTGCTGTGGTCTGCAGTTTTGATGAAGAGTTTCTGACTATTCCGCAGGAAGTTGCGGTTACTGTTATGGAAACTCATCAGAGATATTTTGCACTCTATACTAAAGAGGGTAAGCTTATAAATAAATTTATAACAATAACAAACTATATCGGAAATGATTTTGATAACATAAGAGCCGGAAATTTAAGAGTAATAAAGGCCCGGCTTGATGATGCGGTATTTTTCTTTAATGAAGATACAAAAAAACCGCTTGAAGCATACATTGAAAACCTAAAAGGCATGACTTTCCAGAAGGGTATGGGTTCCGTTTATGACAAAACTCAAAGAATTATTAAATTATCCGAAAAAATTGCCTTAAGATTAGAGGTAAACAGACCCTCAATTAAAAGAACCGCGGAATTATGCAAGGCGGATTTGGCAACTAATCTTGTTTTTGAATTTACTGAACTTCAAGGTTTTATAGGCGCTGATTATGCAAGAGTCTCCGGCGAAGCCGAAGAAGTTGCGGAAGGAATTAAAGAACATTATTTCCCGCTGAATGCCGAAAGCGAAACGGCTAAAACAATTGAAGGACAGATAGTGGGAATTGCGGATAAGATAGATACAATCTGTGCTGTTTTTGCTGCGGGAAAAAAACCTACAGGCTCTTCCGACCCTCTGGGTGTAAGACGTGCCGCTCTCGGAATTATTAAAACAATTCTTGAGCACAAGCTTCAATTGGATTTATCCGGACTTATTGATGAAACTCTGGAGCTTCTGCCGATTAGAGCTGATGTAAAAAGAGAGGTTGAAGAATTTTTTGTTCAGAGATTAATTATATTCTTAAACAATGAATATTCCAAGAACATATTGGAATCAGCAGCCGGAGCGTTAAATTCTCCATGTGCAAATCTCTGTGATTATGCGGAAAGAGTAAAAACCATTGCAGCAGGTATTGATGAAAAACTGATTGAAAATGCAAACCGCGTATTGAGAATTTTAAAAGACGAGATTAAGACCGGAGTTAACGAAACTTTATTTGCGGTGCAGGCAGAAAAAGACTTATACAGAGCAATTGAAAGTGTAAGTTTTAAGAACAATTATCAGGAATATCTTAATTCATTGATTTCCATAAACCCTGTTGTTACAAAATTCTTTGATGATGTTCTCGTAATGGATAAAGATGAAAAGGTTAAAAATAACAGACTTGCACTATTGAACAGTTTGAAAAATAAGTATATAATATTAACTGATTTCTCCAAATTGTAAAAAATTGTAACAACTTTCAGAAAAACAGTCAATTTTTACCTTTAGGAGACTTTATAAAGATACAAAGTGAAGGTAAGTAAAAACAAAAAAAAGAGGTCGTTATGTTCAACCTGAAATTTTTAAAGTCACTGAAACAAGCATTAGATTCAAGAGTTAATTTATTGACATTTGCCAGCTCTCAAAGAGAAGCAAATGAAGATTATATAGCATCTCTGTCAAGCACGGAGTTGAAAATCAAGGCTGACGAACAAAGGCTGGAAGCAATGGTCAGACAACAATTGAAAGAAGAATTTCCGAATATAGAGAAGAGTTCTTCTTATGACTTACTGGTTGACGCAGTCATCCACAACTATAAGTCAAAACAGCTTCAAGCCACCGACGGGGCAGAAATTGCGGAATAATCCGTCATAGCTAATTACAACCTAACAAATGGTCATCAAAATCGAAAGATTAAGATGGCTTTTTTGTTGTAATTCCAATTGAAAGCTCTCACCGGACATGCTATAATAGCTCTGTAAAAAGAAGATTATTTATAGAGAAAGGAATTGATTATGGCAAAATATGTATGCAAAGTTTGCGGTTATACAGCTGAAGGCGAAGCTCCCGACAAATGTCCCGTTTGCGGAGCCGGAAAAGAAGCTTTTGTTTTAATGGCAGAAGGTGAAAAGAATTATGCCGATGAACACAGAATAGGCGTTGCAAAAGACGTTGATGCTGAAATCCTTGAAGGTTTGAGAGCAAACTTTATGGGAGAATGTACTGAAGTCGGTATGTATATTGCAATGGCAAGACAGGCTGACCGAGAAGGTTATCCTGAAATTGCGGAAGCCTTCAAAAGATATGCATTTGAAGAAGCTGATCACGCTTCAAGATTTGCTGAATTATTGGGTGAAGTTGTTACAAATTCTACCAAGAAAAATCTTGAACTTCGTGCAGAAGCTGAATTTGGTGCTTGCAGCGGAAAAATGGAGATTGCAAAAAAAGCAAAAGCTCTGGGCTTGGATGCAGTACATGATACAGTTCATGAAATGGCAAAAGACGAAGCTCGCCACGGACGCGGTTTTGATGGCTTACTGGCAAGATACTTCGGTAATAAATAATTTTTGAGCAAATAATAAGCAACAAAAAACGGACAAAGTGTCCGTTTTTTTGTTGCTTATTGTAAAAGTTTAACCGGAAATTATTTAACCCAGCATTGCCACATTTGTTTTTCCGAATTTTGCCGAAAGATCATCAATATGGTGAATTAAATAGACGTAAGGTTCTAAATCTTTGCCATCTAAATCCACAATAGCACCCCATTCGGCTCTGCCGTGGTGTGCAGCTATCATTTTGGCAACACGTTTGAAGCCTGATGTCATACATATAGAAAATCCGTATTGTGAATGCGAAATCCACTCTTTGCGGAAATTCTCATCATAGTCTATCAAACCGGATTCGGTATCTACCGTATATTCAAAGATTTTACCGATATCATGTAAAAGGCATGCCGCAAAAACTTCATCTTCTTTTACCCGCTGGAAAAAGATTTCCATATTTTTTTCCGCATATTTTAAACACTCAAGAGTATGAACCATTAGACCGCCGATATAGTTATGATGCATAAGTTTTGCTGCAGGGGATATCATTATTTTATCTTTGTTTTCGGAATATATTTTATTTACAAAGTCTCTTAATTTTTCATCTTTGATTTTATTTATATATCCCTGAAGCTCTGCAAATGTTTCTTCCTGTTCCTGCCTGCTTATACCTGTTTTAGCTTCTTTAATAAGTTCAAGAGCCGATACAAGACAATTGTTGTATCTTTCATTAAATGAGCCGGATGCAATTTTTAGCAGATTACCGCATCTGAATAATTTCATATCCAACCGGTTAAGTGCCTCTTCCCATAGAATACAATTAAGAAGCTCTCCGTTTTCGGTATCTTTTAACTGTAATTTTCCCATTTTTGTACCGGATTTTGTATCACCGATAGAAAAAGTAACAACTTCATAGATAATTTCAGTGCTGAACATAATTTTCTCCGATTATTGACCAATTATAGCACAAAAAAAGAATTGAAATTGATTTCAATTCTTCTTTTTAGTGTCTGCTCTTTAACGAGTATTTACTCTTTATTTTTGCGTTCTTTTTCTTTTCTGTCAATATCGTCAAGAGCACTGCCTACCATGCCGCCGGCAGTTCCCATAAGCCCGGCGTAAGCAGCATACGCAATCGGTGCAGCAGCACCTCCGCTTAATAAAGAGATGGCTCCAAGAGCTGCAACTCCAAGTACTCCGCCAATACCGATACCTTTAAGGGTTTTGCTTTTAAAAGATACGGTATCTTGTTTTGGCTCACTGTTCAGCAGATTTGTTTGGTAATTTCTGCTTTTGTTTTTTTGCGGTGCAGGGCAAACAGCACCATAATTTCGGATAGCATAGACTTTCATAATCTTACCCTCTTATTTTAACACACCCGTGCAATATACACTAAAAATAGAAAAATGTCAAGTATTTTGTCATGATTTTTTACATTTTAACAAATTTTATTGCCCGTTTGAGTAATTAAATTTTTTATATTTGAATTTATTATATACATACTATGATTTATGACCAAAATGAAGATTATCAATATGACGGCTGTGTTTCGCGCGGTATATGTTCTGTAAATCCAAAAACTTCTTCTTTGCAAGAGGTTTTAATCATGTATCTCAAAGTTACATCATACTATGCTTTAAAACTCTATGAAAACGAAAATAAAGATAAGAAATTGAGGGATATTATTCTGGATACAATTTCGGTTCTGGTTTCAAATCCTGAATTTTCGGAAACGGATTTTAAAATACTTACGGAGAGGTTCAATAAAATATTACCCTATGCAATAAGCAATTATGAAGAAGAATGCAAGAATCGGGGAATCGTGCCTGAGTGTTTGAAATCAACGTTAAAATTTAATAAAACAACAGATATCGTAAATTCAATACAATTAGGAGAAAAAGAATTTCTTAAAAAAACTAAATCAACTTCGCAAAAAATAAGGGATTTGTATACAATACTTTTTGTTCTGGCAAAAAGTCTGTGCATAAATATAAGTGATTTGGAGAGTTTCGGAGAAAATACCGACAGCGGATATTTAACAGTTTTAAAGTTGTTGAACTCATTGAATGCCGGTGAAAAAGATGCCGAAAAACTTAAACGATTAATATACGATATTACTGATGCTGATAATGATTTAATGAAACAGCTGCGTCAGGTGCAGGAAAAAAGATACGGAAAACAAAGGATTAAAGAAGTTTCTTATACAACGACTCCGGGGAAAGCAATACTTGTTGTGGGTTCAAATATAAGAGAGCTTGAAGAAATTTTGGAAGCTGTAAAAGATACGGATATTTCAGTTTATACGCACGATGAAATGATGCTTGCTAACACTTTTCCGAAATTTGAGGAATATCAAAATCTCAAAGGACAGTACGGTCAAGGTATAGAAAACTGTCTGCTGGATTTTGCAACTTTTCCCGGCCCGATAATCCTTACAAAACATTCTCTCTACAATGTGGAACATCTTTATCGGGGACGTTTATATACAACGGATTCCGCATTTTCAAAAGGTGTTATTCCCGTAAAAAACAAAGATTTTGGAGATGTTATTAAATCGGCGGAACTGGCAAAGGGGTTTAAAACCGGAAGGCAATGCGAAACGGTTAGTCTGGGGTATAACTATGATGTGTTTATTGAAAATATTAAAAATCGTTTGACCGGATTTTCAAAAATTATATTTATCGGGCTTGGCGGTTACACTTTAGAACAGCAGGCTTATTTTGAGAAATTTCTTAAGCATGTACCGGAGGATATTCTGGTTATATCACTTTCTTTTTGTTTGCAAAAGAACAATGTTGTATGCTTGAATGCTTGTTTTGATGAATATTCTGTAATCAAAATAGTTGAAGGCGTAAGAAATATTACTTCCGTTCCGCAAATTTTGATTTTCCCAAGATGCGGCAGGCATACAATATCACAAATGCTTTATTTTTCCGGACAGGATAATCTCAAGATTTATGTCGGAAAATGTACTCCGGTTATACTCAATCCTAATATGATTACAACTTTGAGCAGTGTTTTTGGAATTCACGGGCTGACATCCGTCAAAAAAGATATAGAAGATATGAAAA
>CALUPJ010000058.1 GCA_944322555.1 Candidatus Gastranaerophilales bacterium
CTGACGTTACCGGTTCTATCAAATTCGACGGCGAAATGGTAATGCCTGGTGATAACGTAGTTATGGAAGTTGAACTTATCGCTCCTGTAGCTATCGAAGAAGGTATGAGATTCGCTATCCGTGAAGGTGGTAGAACAGTTGGTGCTGGTGTTGTTGACAAAATTATTGAATAATAACACTGATTTATATACCTTAAAAGTCCGGTTCTTTCACAAGACCGGACTTTTACTTTATTATATTAAAATTATTTAAAAATATTTTATAAAAGTAAATAGTTTCTTTCGGTATTTTGTACAAATGTTTTTTTGTATGATTTGGGTACTTCTATGTAAACATATTCCGTTTTTCTTTTTAGTCCGCATAAGCCAATTACGGAATCATGTTTGAAGAAATTTTTGATAAATTGCATATTTAAATCCTTTCATTGTTATGGTATAATGACTATATTCTTTTAAGAATTTATTTTTATTAGTCAAGATAAAGGAGTATATTATGGCAAAAGTTACTAAAGATATGGGGATTATGGATATAGTACAACAGCATCCCGAGTCAATTGCGGTTTTTCAAAAATACGGCATGGGCTGCATCGGTTGTGCGGCTGCACACTTTGAGAATCTGGAAGCAGGTGCTAAAGTCCACGGTTTTGACGCAGATGAAATGGTTGCAGAAATTAATTCCGTTATTGGAGAAGCATAATGGCTATATGGCAATTCTTATGCATTGTCGGTGTAGGATTCGTTATATTGGAAATGTTTACGCCAAGCATGTTTTTCCTTAATTTTGCATTGGCATCGTTTATTACGGCAGGAGCATCAATATATCTCACCAATAAATTTATGTTAGTATTGATATTTTTTGTACTGTCATTCCTGTCTTTTGCTTTTTTACGCCCGGTTATTCTCAGAAAAAATACTAAAGAAACAGAAACAGGTATTGAGAGCAAATACATAGGAAAAATTGCGAAAGTTATTGATGATGTTTCTGAGTTTAAGGGAGTTATTTCAATATATGATGAACGCTGGGAAGCCAGAAGTGAGGACAAATCTGTGATTCCTGCGGGATGTGAGGTTAAAATCGTAAGAAATGAAAGTTTGGTTATGTATGTTACTAAAATAGAACAATAGGGAGAGTTTTATGTTTACGCTATCAATTATTTTAATTGTTTTGGCATTGGTCTTTGTTGCCAAAGGTGTTATTATTGTGCAACAGGCAGAAGTTGTTATTGTTGAAAGACTCGGTAAATTTGACAGGGTTTTGCAATCAGGGTTTAATTTCATAATACCGATTATAGAAGCACCTCGGGCAATTGACTGGAAAGTTACGCAAAAAGGGTTTGACGGAACAACTTACGCGATTATTCAAAAACGCACAAAAATTGACTTAAGAGAAGCGGTGTATGATTTTCCGAGACAAAATGTTATTACAAAAGATAATGTGTCCATAAGCATTAATGCCCTCTTATACTTCCAAATAGTGGATCCTAAGTCTGCAGTATATGAAATTCAAAATCTTCCCGACGCAATAGAAAAGCTCACACAGACAAACTTGAGAAACCTCGTGGGACAGCTTGATTTGGATGAAAGTTTAGTCTCCAGAGATAAAATTAATCACGAATTGAGAGCTATTTTGGATGACGCAACCAATAAATGGGGGGTTAAAGTTAATCGTGTAGAACTTCAGGACATAATCCCGCCCAGTGATATTCAGTCTGCAATGGAAAAACAGATGAAAGCCGAACGTGACAGACGTGCCGCAATATTAGAGGCAGAAGGTTTGAAAAAATCTGCAGTCTTAAAGGCAGAAGGTGAAAAAGAAGCTGCCATTAACAGAGCCGAAGGTGAAAAACAGGCTAATATTTTAAAGGCAGAAGGTATTGCACAGGCAAGAATATTGGAAGCTGACGGTGAAAAAGAGGCTATACGCAGAATTATTGATGCTCTTGCAGATAAGGGGCAGCCGGATAAATACCTGATTGCAATGAAATATTTGGAAACAATGAAAACAATTACAAGCGGCAAAGACAATAAAATCGTATACATGCCGTATGAAGCAACAGGAATCTTAAGCTCGGTAGATGGAATTAAGCAAATGTTCGACTCTGCTAAGTAGTACGTATACAAATATTCAACTTTATGTTATTATTATCATAAAGAATAGTTAAAAGTGGTGAAAGGAGTTTTTCCTATGTCTAAAATAAAAGTATTGTTATTATTAATGGTGGCTGTAACTACAGCAGCAATGGCGTATAATTTTGATAAAACATTGCCGTTGCCGGGAAAAACAATTACGGATTCAAAACTCCAGGCAGATATTATGATGCCTATATACTATTATTCTCTGCGGGTTGCTGAACCCGGCTGTCAGGATTATAAAATAGCAGATACTGCCGTCAGCAAAGCCAAAGAAAATAACCAATGGAGTGAGATTTGGACCGTAAAAGCCTGCAAAACGACTGCAAGAATTCCTCTTCAGTTCAATCAAACTGCCGAAGGTACAGATTATGCAATTGATTATATGAATGTGAAAGTTGCAAAATAGTAAATGTTAAATTCTATAAACCAAACAACTGCACATTTGACACAGTTGCGTAATAGTGTGGTTTATTCTACAATAGAAGGTATTTCTAAAAAATACAAAACAGCTGCAAAAGAATGCGCAGAGTATACTTTGGATAATTATGAACTTGCAAAAAAGACAAAAGCTCCGCAGATAAAAGTGCCGTTGTTTTCAAGAATAGGACTAAATATGATGAAAATTTGGTTCTTAAATCTATTCAGAAATAAATCTCCGGCAGAAAAAAGCTTAAAAAAATGCTAAGGTCGGATGCAATGCGAGATTATGCGGCAAAGTTTATTAAATAAAAATACGTACTTTTGAAAGTGCGTATTTTTATACCGTATTTAGTATTCTAATTTATGAACAATCTCCGGAAAAAGATTACAAACTTTGTTTAGAGCTTTTTCCCCGCTCATACCGGTTTCTGAAGAAGAGTGTTTCATATTTTTTTGCCAGAGAGAATCTTTTTGAGAACCTTCTACGACTATATTTTTTAATTTGAATCCGTTTTTAAGAACACTGATTTTTGTATTATTTCTCAGAGCGTGTCCCCAGAACCAGAGGTCATCATGTGTAGGCAATTCCTGCATAAATTGTCCTGTATTTAAAACATTTTTATGAAGAGCTCCGGGAGGATAAAGAACTCCTCCGCAGCCGACAGGTTCATTAAGAAAACTTGGCAGATAGGTATGGTCATATACATAATTTCTTGATTTTAGATAAAATCTTTTTGCATTGTTCTTTCTGACAACAAAGGCTTGTCTTGCATGGATACATGCAGGATTTCTTAAATATGCGTTATATAATTCTTCCAATAAGCCCTTATCATAATAATAATCATCATCAACCGTAACAATAATATCATCGGGGTATTTTTTTAGTGCCGGAATAAGTTTTTTAAATGATTTCAAGTCTTCACACCATTCTATTTTTAGACCAAAATCCTTTAAGCGTGTTAGAGTCTCGGGTAAATTTTTGTCAGGAAACTGTTCTTCTGCAAGCCATAATATAACTTCATCGGGTTTTACGGTTTGTGACAGCAGAGTTGTAATTGTTTTGTGGATGATGTTAATTCTGGCCGGATATGTTGTAAGTGAGACTATGAGTTTTCTTTTTCTTTTATTACTTAGAATACCGATTTCGGTAAGACTGGGAAATTTAATCTCTTCTTTGCGTTTGAAGCAAAATTTGATGCCAAAAATTTTTAAGACCAGATGATCATCAATATTTTGGCAAAAGAAAACTTTTCCGGCGAGACTTTTAAGCCGTTGTGATACAGAAAATTGCGTATTGTCTTTTATTCCCTGATAATCTGAAGGATTAATATATTCATCAATAATATGCTGATATAATGTATCAGCAAGTTCATACTCTTTTTTCCCTGCAACAACTCTCCGTTTATAAGAGAGTTTGTGTATAGGAGACATTCTTTCAAGTTCTTTTAGTCTGGTATAAGAAAACTTATTAAGGAGTTCCTTTTCCATTTGCTGTACTATAAGGAAAGGAAATTTAAACATTCCATTCCATTCTTCAATATTTTCAGCAGAAGAATTTGTAAATAATGTAAACGCGTGTGCATAGAAAAAATAATTAATAGCTTTTGTATTCTTTTCCCAATATTTTTCTAAAAATCTTTTCATTTTAGCAATGATAATACTGTTTCCGTTGGATGAGATAAAATAATTTGTCATATTCAAATTGTCTAAATCGTCATCTTTGTTATTTTGAAAAACAAATAATTTGGAAGATTTTATAAAAGAAGGGAGTGGAGCTGTCATATAAACAGTGGCATCAATCCAGCAGCCTCCGTATTTATATAACAGGTACGTCCGTACAATATCGGCAAAGTGTGCCGTGGAAATTAAACCCTTTTCTTTCAGCCGGTATACTCTTTCAGGAATTTCAATATAATCTTTTATAGACTTATCATCAAGAAGAACTCTTTCGTAATCTTTACAATATCTGTCTACACTGGCAACACAAGCTTTTACTAAATCGGGAGCATTATTTATGCCTGTATCCCAATATTGCCAGATGCGGAATGTTTTATTTTTTCCTGAAAGTGTAATTTTTTCAGATTCGACTTCTTGAATGTATGATTTTAACAGAAATTGACAAAATTGCCCTTTCAAAACTCGTTTCATCTTTTTATTCCAAATGCAGGTTTCCAGAAAGAATTTGAATATGGAATTGAATAAGTAGATAAAATTAATTTTCATAAGGATATCCAAAATGTTAAAAGCCCTGTTAAAGCAATATTTATATATAAAATTGACATAATATAACAATTTATAGAATATTCATGTCATGAAATAGCAGAAAAGTCAATAAAAATTTCTATAATAAAGCATTTAATTCCTGATAATATGGCTGTATTCTATATTAAAGGAGATATAATGAGCTGGCTCAGTAAAAAACTTGGAAAACGTATAAAAGAAATTCGAGAGGGGTTCAATTTAAAGCAATATGAATTTGCAGAGCAATTAGAAATGGAGCCTTCTAATTTGACCAGAATTGAAAGCGGTTATCAGATGCCTAAAGAAGAGAATCTCATAAAAATTGCAGAGAAATTGGGTGTAAAAATAAAGGATTTGTTTGATTTCAATGAAACGTTTTCAAAGGATGAGATGATACAAAAGATTGTTTTATTGTTGAAAAAATCTACAGAAAGTGAGATTAAATATATTTATCAGATGTTGATTAATTTAAAGCAATTAAAATAATTTACCGGTATTATTTATTAAAAGACGATGAATTCAAAAAATCTTATGCTAAAATTATAGAAAAGGAGAGATTATTTTGGATATTTCATTTGGCACAGACGGTTGGAGAGCGATTACAGACAAAGAATTTACGCGTGCGAATGTAGAGAGGGTTACAAGAGCCATAGGTAAATATGTTGCGGATAATTTCGGGTTTGAAAAACAGATTCTTATCGGTTACGATCCGAGATACAAAGCCGATGAATTTTCTATGCTTTGCGCTGAACTTTTACAAAATAAGGGGTTTGATGTACTATATTCTTCAAGAGTTGTTCCGACACCTGTATTGGCGTATAATGCGCTTGATTTAAATGCCTGTGCAATAATGTTTACGGCTTCTCATAATCCGCCGGAGTATCTGGGAATGAAATTTATTCCTGATTATGCAGGGCCGGCAACAACAGATATCACGGACTGCATTGTCTCAAATCTTGATAAAGAGTTTAAAGGAACCGGAAAGCCGGGTATATTACATAAAATCGATTTTGCGCCAAAATATAAAGGGCACATCAGAAAAATTGTTGATTTAAATTCTATAGCTCATTTGAAATCAAAAATTATTTTTGATGGTTTATATTCGGCGTCTATCGGGTATTTTGATGAAATACTTAAAGAGAACGGTATACCTTTTGATTCAATCCATATGTTTTATGATTCGGAGTTTGGAGGCGGAATGCCTGATCCGAAGCCGCGTTTTTTAAAAGAGTTAATGATGAAAGTTAAAAATGCTAAAAACACTGTGGGACTTTCAAATGATGGTGATGCTGACAGATTCGGCGTAATAAATGAGGATGGCGAATATGTTTCTCCCAATGAAGTTATATCAATATTATTAAAACATTTTATTAATAAGGGGATGCAAGGGGCAGTAGTGAAAACTGTCGGCTCAAGTTTGATTATAGATAAAGTTGCGGAAAAATTAGGAGTTCCGCTTATGGAAACGGCAGTGGGGTTTAAGCATGTTGGGGAGGCAATGCGTAAAAATAAAGTAATAATAGGCGGTGAAGAATCAGGAGGCTTGAGTATTCAAGGACATATTCCGGAAAAAGACGGGATTCTTGCCAATTTGCTAATACTGGAAGCAATGGCAAGTTCGGGTAAATCGCTTAAAGAATTACAAAATGAAGTATATGAACTTTCAGGCTGCAGGTTTTGCACTGATAGAATTGATTTGAAACTTGATAATCGTGAGGAAATAAGAACAATTATAGAAAAAGTAAAAAATTTGAAAAGTATTGCGGAACATAAAGTTACTTCTATTGATACAAAAGACGGAGTAAAATTAATGCTTGGAGAAAATGCCAAAATTCTTGTACGTCCGAGCGGAACAGAACCTCTATTGAGAATTTATTTTGAAACAGACAGTCTTGAAAAATTAGAAGAGTTAAAAAACTTTTCTCCGGTATAAGAGAATTTAAGTACGGGTCGCCGCGATTTTATCAAAATCGCGGCGACCTCTTTTTGCATAATAAAAAACTTTATATAAGTGCGATTTTGTTACCTGCCGGTCTCGCAGGTGGGTGAGTGCCTCAATCAATCCGTTTCCCGCTGGCGATTTTGTATCGGCGGGTATACTTCAATAATTACAGAGCTTACTCTCCCTATTTATAAAAATGTAGGAACAAAATAAACACCTATATAAAGTAATAATATTATGTCACATTTTTTATCTCTTTTCAAGATAATATTTTGTTTTAAAAATAGCCAAACGGCTGATAGACACTTCATATCTATTTATATGAAAATTAGGTTAGGAAGATAGAGGAAGGATTATGAATAACTTAACAAATCAAGAGATATGCGTCTTGGGACTGGTTGCTAAAGGGCTTATCAATAAGGAAATAGCAAAAGAACTTAATATTTCTATTGCTACTACAAAAGCGCATCTTGAATCTATCTATAAAAAACTTAATGCACATAACCGTGTTCAAGCTGTAGTTAAAGCAATTGCACTTGAGCTAATTGAGGTTTAGCCCGGCTTATGCTAGAATTTTTGCATGGATAAATTTTTATTAAAGGAAGTAAAAGCTTCTTATATAGCTTCCGAGCTTAATAATATCGGTTTCGATGTGAGTTACAGAAATATCGCGGAAGATAAGTTTAGATATAAAAATATTAAAATATATGCTTTAAGTGTTGCACAGGCAAATATTTTAAAACAGACGGCTCTTTCTTTTGGTGCAGATTGTGCCGTAAACCGTGATGTTATTACGGGAAAGGCAGAAAAATCCGATGTTATTTTGTGCGGCAGTTATTCACAGTTGAAAAAAATTGCAAAAAAACTGAAAGCACAGCCGTTTAAACTGGCGATTTTAGGTGATGAAATAATAAATTTTTTAGAACCTCGCAAAAAAGAAACAAAGCTTGCGGGGATTTTGAATGTAACTCCGAACTCTTTTTCGGATGGCGGAATGTATTATGAGCCGGATAATGCATTAAAACGATTGATTTCTTTAATAGAAGAAGGCAGTGATATTATAGATATCGGAGCCGAAAGCACAAAACCTTTTGCAGAGCCTGTATCAGCAGAAGAACAAATTAGAAGGCTAACTCCGGTATTAGATTTTATAAAAAAAGAAAATATAAAAATTCCGATAAGTATAGATACGAGGAGTTCAAAAGTCGCAGAATATGTTTTAGATAACGGTGCAGATATTATTAATGATGTTTCCGGTTTTGATTATGATGAAAAAATGCCGGAGATAATAGGGAAATATAATTCGGCAGTTATAATTCAGCACTCAAAAGGCAGAACTGAAAACAAACCGCACTACGATAATATTATTGATGAAATCAGTATCAGCTTAAAAAATAAAATTGAGATTGCAGAAAGCTGCGGGATAAAAAAAATTATAATAGATCCGGGAATAGGATTTGGAAAAAGCAGAGAGGATAATTTTGAAATATTGGCGAGAATTAGTGAGTTTTTCTTTCTTAATTATCCTGTAATGGTTGGTGTTTCAAGGAAAAGTCTGCTCGGAGTACGGGAGAATGATAATTCTCTGAAAGATACTTTATCTACAGCCCTGGCTTACCAGCTTGTAAGAGAAGGTGTAGATTATTTGAGAGTGCATAATGTGCAAATGCACAAAAAAATGTTAAATTCTTTTACCCATATAGGCAATTTATATTAGAAAAAATATGTTGTAATATGTCATATGCAAAGGATTAGAATACAATGACTGGTATTATCAAAGATTT
>CALUPJ010000059.1 GCA_944322555.1 Candidatus Gastranaerophilales bacterium
ATAAATCCCGATTTGAACTTTTTGATTGTCTATTTTTTCCTTAAACTCTTTTTCATTATTTACATAATAAAATTTTCTGAATCTTGGAGAATGCTCAAACCTTGATATAAGCTCTCTTGATTCTGCGGAATTATTCCTGTCGAGCATAACAACATCAATATTTTTAACCTCCATTGTTATGGCGTTTGAAAAAATAAAAAGCTGTAACAGCGGAAGCGCAATAATCATTCCGCGGCTTTTTTTATCCATCCACGTTGTGATAAATTCTTTTTTTATAAGTGCAAAAATTCTTCTTAAAGCATCTCTCATTTTACGAGCCTCATTTCCGTATTTTTATAAACAGCCGCAAAAAGTATGAGTCCAAGGACGGTTAAGAATATTGAATTTATAATAACCACCTCCCAGACTGTTCCCGCCATAAACTCGCTTTCAATAAATGTTATAAAATATCTCGGCGGTAAAATCATAGTAAGCCATTGAAAAATAACCGGCATTGAATTTATCGGAAACATAAGCCCGGAAAGCAGAAGTGCAGGTAAAAACCCTATACCGAGAGAAACCTGGCTTGCAAGAAACTGGTTTTTTAGTTTTGAAGAAATCAAAAGACCGACTCCGAGCAAAGTAAACAGAAATAAACCGCTGACCGTAAATAATACAAGATAATTACCTCTAAAAGGAATCCGAAAAACCACGGTACACATAAATACGTTAAATCCGACGGACAACATTCCGAGAATAAAGTATGGTATGTATTTACCGAGTACAATGTCTATTTTTCTTACACCGGTACTCAACAGTGCCTCCATCGTTCCGCGTTCCCATTCTCTTGCAACAACAAGCGCCGTTAACAATATTCCTATAAGCGTCATCGTAATTGCAATAGAGCCCGGCAGAATAAAATAGTGGCTGTTCAAATCCTGATTGTACCATACCCGTGTTTGGGGTATAACCGTTTGTTTCTTCATATACGGCGCATATCGGCTTGATGCAAGCCATTGATTTAAAATTGATACCGCATAGTTTTGTACATAGTTTGCGGTATTGACCTCCGAACCATCCGTAATAACAAGAACTTCCGCAGTTTGTGCTTTGGAAAGATTTGATGAAAAATTGTTCGGAATGATTACGCCGCCTTTGAGTTTTGAACGCACAATACCTTCCGTCAAGTCCGCTTCATTATCGTATATAATTGAATTTACGTATTTGCTGTGTCCGAAAGATTTCAGAAGAGTTGAAACTTCAGGGTTTCCGTCGTCATTTTTTATTCCTATGGTCACTCTTGCCGTATCAAGGTTAATGCCGTACATATATATTAAAATTGATATAAACGGCAGAATAAAAGCAATAATAATACTGCTCGGATCGCGTATAATTTGTAAAAATTCTTTTTTTATTAAAGCCGTTAATATCTTCATTTTTCCGATTCCTTGATTAGAGTTATAAAAGCATCTTCCATAGTTTTTGAGTTTGCTTTTTGTTTCAATTCTTCGGGAGTTCCGACCGCAATAGCTTCACCCTTATAAAACAAACTTATTCTGTCGCAGTATTCCGCCTCATCCATAAAATGGGTTGTAACAAGTATTGTAACTCCCTTTTTAGTAAGTGTCGTAATATGATTCCAAAAATCTCTTCTTGTGATAACATCAACTCCGGAAGTCGGTTCATCAAGAAACAAAATTGCCGGATTGTGAATAAGCGCACAAGCCATGGAAAGCCGCTGTTTGAATCCGAGAGGCAAATCTTCAGATTTTTGGTTTTGTATTTCATTAAATCCGAAAATCTCAATAATTCTTTTGATTCTTTCCGACCTTTCCGCAAATTTTATACCGTAAGCCGCGGCAAAAAATTCAAGATTCTGTTTTACTGTTAAATTACCGTACAAAGAAAACTTTTGTGCCATATATCCCAGATTGGAACGTGCTTTTTCCGGCTGTTTTAGAATATCGATTCCCATAATTTTTGCGGTTCCGGATGTCGGCTTTAAAAGTCCGCACATCATTTTAAAAGATGTAGACTTTCCTGCACCGTTAGGCCCCAAAAGCCCGAATATCTCACCTTTATTTATACAAAAAGAATTGTTTTTAACAGCATAAAAATTTCCGTATTTTTTTTCGAGATTATCCGCTTTAACCGTGCATTCCTGATTTATTTCCGGTAAAATATAATTTTCCGCAATAAGAGATTTTTCGTTTTTATATCCGCCCATAAGCTCAATGACTTTTTCTTCAAATTCCGCGGATGATGCGGCTAAATCGTGCGGTTTTCCGTTATAAATTACTTTTCCCTTATCCAATACAACCGCCGTATCAAAGCTGTGTGCTTCATCCAGATAAGCAGTTGACCAAAGAACCGTTGTAGAAGGAGATATTAATTCCCTTACCATTCTCATAAGTTCTCTTCTTGATATCGGGTCAACCCCGACGGACGGTTCATCAAGTATGAGAAATTCCGGTGACCCCATAAGAGCGCAAGCCAAACCGAGTTTTTGCTTCATCCCGCCGGACAACGCACCCGCAAGCCTCGTCTGAAACGGCTTCAGAGATGTGAATTCAAGAAATTTATCAAAATCATAAGGCAAATTTTTTAAATCCGCATATAATTTTAAATTTTCCAGAACTGTTAAATCTTCATACAAACCAAACTTTTGAGGCATATAACCGATTTTGGCATTTAATTCTTCCCGCTTTTCAAGAGGATTCAAACCGAGTGTAGATAT
>CALUPJ010000060.1 GCA_944322555.1 Candidatus Gastranaerophilales bacterium
TATAACACAATATACATTGTGTTACATTACGATTTGTTTATCTTACTATTTACTTTAACGGCATATTTTTGAAAACTTTAGGTTTTTAAGAAAATCGTTACAAAGCTTAACAAAATATTATCTGTGAACTGTTATCTTACTGCGATTGAGTAAGTTTATTGAAATTATCCAAATATGTTTGGGCAAGTTTAGGCTTATCAAGTTTTTTGTAGACATAAGCCAGATTATAATGAAATTCTGCTACATCGGATTTTAGCATAATCGCCTTATTCAGATTAGTTTTAGCTTTTTTAAGTTCTCCCATTTTTATATAAGTACATGCCATATTATAAAATATATAAGGATTTTCTTTGTTTAAAGAAGCTGCTTTTTTATAATTTTCAATTGCCATAAAATACTGACTATTCTCGGCATAGTGATTTGCCAGATTATAATAAGCCTTGTAGTACTTGGGATTTGTTACTTTGGCTTTTTGATACATAAAGACGGCATTTTCTTTTTCGCCTTTATCCTCAAGTACGTTGCCCAGCAGAAGCCAGTCTTGTGCGGAGCGCTCCGTCTCCGGTATTTGCAGAATTAAATCCATTGTTTTTTGGAAGTTATTGTCGCTGTAAAATGCAGTTGCCTGTTTGGATAAATCATCCGATGCAAAACAAACCGTCCCCGCAATAAATATTAAAATTGCAAAAATTCTCTTCATAGTTTGATTATACGAAAATATTTGATATTAATCAAATTCTTGAAATTAGGGTTTTTAGATGATAAACTAAATTCAGAGAAGATAAGGAGTAAAATTTATGGTCTGTTTAACAACACAAAGAATTGATACCAAACTTGTTTCGGAAGCTTTGAAAGCTCTGGGTAAAGAGAATTTTGCACTGATTGTTCACGGAAGCAGTTTTCCTTCAAAAGAGGGGGAAGATACTGGGTTCGGAACTTTTAATTCATCCGCGGGACATGAGCTTATTGACTATGCACACGGAATTTTTAATGCACTACAGCTGGGACCTGCCGGAAAAACTAAAAGTTCGGATTCATCCCCGTACACCGGTACAATTTTTTCCGGTAATCCTTTGTTTATTGATTTGAAACAGTTAACCGAAAAAAAATGGGATAATATTTTATCGCAGGAAACTTTTGAAAAGGTTGTTGCTGGTAATCCGAATCAAAATCAGGGGAAAACAGCATATTCTTATATAATAAAAGCACAAAATGATGCTTTGAAAGAAGCCTGGGAAAACTTTAAACAAATTCATGGCGGGCTGCTGGGTTCTCCGTTAAAAAGAGAATTTGAAAAGTTTAAAAAAGATAATAGCGCCTGGCTTGATAATGATTCATTGTATGAAGCTCTTTCTATCGAAAATGACAATGATTTCTGGTATATATGGAAAAATGAAACCGATAAAAAATTGATGAATCCTAAAACGGATGAAGAGAAAAAAGCTTATGCAAAAAGGATTTCGGAAATTAAAAATAAATACGAAGATGAGATAGCGTTTTATAAATTCTGCCAGTTTGTACTGGAAGTTCAGAATGAAGAAACAAAGAAATACGCCTTATCCAAAAGTATTAAGATGATAGCAGATCGTCAGGTTGCATTTTCCGACAGAGATGCGTGGGCTTATCAGTCATTATTCTTAGAAGGCTGGTATTTGGGCTGTCCTCCGGATTATTTCTCTAAAGACGGTCAGGCTTGGGGATTCCCGGTTATGGATCCTGAAAAAATGTTTAATACAGATGGCTCGCTCGGTGAAGGCGGAAAATTAATGAAAAATCTTTATAAAAAGATGTTCAAAGAAAATCCCGGCGGAGTAAGAATCGACCATATTGTAGGTTTAATTGACCCCTGGGTTTATAAAGCAGGGAAAAAGCCTATGTGTGAAGAAGGGGCAGGCAGATTATATTCATCTCCCGAACACCCAGAACTTTCTAAGTATGCTATTGCGAAGAACGAAGATTTGGATTGGACGCTGGAAGCTGATAAGGAAAAAAGAGTAAAAACTCTTTCCGAAGAACAAATAAAACTTTACGGACGTTTTATTGAAAAAATTGTAATTGCAGCAGCAAAAGAATGCGGACTGGATAAGAACGCAATTGTATGTGAAGATTTGGGGACCTTAACAAATCCTGTAGATGCTGTTATGAAAAAATACGGTTTACAGGGTATGAGACTTACACAATTCGTAGTTCCCGAAAAGCCGGAACATCCGTACAGATGCAAAAATATAGGCGAAAATGTATGGACAATGGTCGGTACGCATGATAATCTGCCGATTTCCATGTGGGCTGAAAGTATGATTAATACCCACGAAGGTTATTTGCATGCCAAAAACCTTGTGGAAGATTTGTTTGCAGAAGCTGAAAATAAGGATGATATTATCGTAAGATTAACTCAGGATAAGGACTATTTAAAATTTGTAAAGCTTACTGAGATATTTGCGTCAAAAGCTAAAAACATTCAAATGTTCTTTACTGATTATTTCCAGATTCATGATGTTTATAACAGACCGGGAACATCCGGTGATCAAAACTGGTCGCTCAGACTTCCCAATAATTATAAAGAACTTACACCGATTGATTTGCATGCGATACTTAAGGCTGCAATAATTGCAAGAGGCAAAGAATTTGCATCAAGACATGCAAGTTTGATTGAGAAATTAAGTTAAAAACCAATCAGGCGGAAATGAAAAACATTTCCGCCTTTTGTTTTCAATTCTGATTTATCTTTTTTGTGAATAAAGTTTATAAACTTGTACGGAAATAAGCTTTTTAGTTGTGTTAATATAATATTATGAAACACTTAGCTGAGTATAGAGAAGACCTTCATTCCTGCTCAAAATGCGGGCTTTGCCAATCTGTCTGTCCTATCTATAAAATTACGGGTAATGATTGTTCCGTGTCGCGCGGTCACTTTATTATGCTCTTGGGACTGCTTAAGGGTGAACTTAAAATGACCAAAAGAATTAACCGTTATCTTGATCTTTGCCTGAAATGCGGAGCCTGTTCAAAATTCTGTCCTAGCGGAATTGATATTGTTGATATAATTGCTTCTGCTAAAGCAGAATATTTTAAAATACACCCGATTGAAAAATTTATTTCTTTTATTCAAAAATATTTAATATTCGGATTCGGAATGAACATTATTAAACTTTTTTCCCGAAATATAAAAAGTAAAGAGTTTGAGAAAAAAGTAATATATTTTGGCGGATGTTCGGGAAAAATGAAGGGGAATAAAGCGGTGATAAAACTGCTAAATGCCTGCAATATAGAAGTTATTACGCCAAATTTCAAATGCTGCGGTATTCCGTTTTATGTAAGAGGGGACAGAAATACTTTTGAAGAATATGCACAAAGCTATCTGGATATTATTGACAAATTGAATGTAAAAGATGTAGTAACCGCATGTGCCAGCTGTGAGAAGACAATAAAAAGCTTTTCCGATGAAATCAATGTTAAAAATATTTTTCAGTATCTTAAAGAAAATAATATAAAATTAAAACTTAAGAAAAAAAAGAGAGTAACTTTTCATAAACCGTGCAATATTGATAATTATGAGGATATCAAATGGGTATTGGAAAATACTGAAAACCTTGAGTACATTCAAATGCAAGATTTTGACAAATGCTGCGGTTGGAATGGAATTACAAAACCGGGTGAATATAAAATTATGTCAAAGATTTTTCAAAATAAAAATAAAAACATTCTGAAAACAAAGGCTAAAACCGTCTTAACTTCCTGCCTCGGATGCGAAACTGCATTAAATATTTATTCTTTAGGCAAATATAAAGCGAAAGATTTTACTGAATTTTTGGCCGAAAATGTTTAAATTAAAGTCCTGCAACTTTGAAAGCCATAGACCAGATGGTCTATAACAGATTATCCCAAATTTTAATCCTTTGATTGATGGCAGAGGCATGACAATCATGTACACTATTATCAAGGGAGAGAGAGTATATTATTATGAAGAGAACGTTGTTATTTTTAGGGATGTTTTTATCTATGCTGGCAGTATCTGCCGAAGATAACGTTTTACAGTCAATAGAGATAGTTCCCGTAAAGGATACGTATAATATTGTTCTTGTATCAGATAAGGCTGTAGACGTTAAGAAAACAGTTAAAGCGCCAAATCAAATTACATTGGATTTGAAGGACATAAGAGCTTCTAAAACTCTTAATACAGTATATAACAACGTTTCAAACGTAGACACCGTTATGGTCGAACCGGCGGGTAACGGCGTAAGCATTTTCTTTCAGGCAGAAAATGCCCAGGGCGCGAGTGTTTCTTTTGATTCTTTAGCTCCGGTTATACCTGCAAAAGAAGAAACGCAAAGTGTTAAACTTAACAGTCCGATTGAGAGTTATGCACCAATTTACAGAGAAGATATCTCAGATGCAAAAACTTCAAACTTGTTCAAACGGCTTCAAAAATCTTCCGCTATAGAAGGGCTTAAAGATTCTGTAGACGAAGACACAGTTTCTGATACGGCCAATAAAGTATTTTCTTTCGGTCTTGTGGGCTTGTTAGCTTTTGCGGTAATAAGATTATTTAAACGTAAAGAACCGGATATGAAAATCGGCTTAAGCCAGAGTCTTAACGAACGTGAAATTCAAATGTACAAGGGTGCACAGCCAATCGGTTCATCATATGTTAATGTAGAAAAACCGTTTACAACAGTTAATTACGGTATTAATGCTTACCAGAGAGAAAATAGAAATCCTTATGAAACTGAGCCTCAAATTCATAATCAGAGATTAAGAAATTATGTAAATCCGTCTTACAATCAAGCTGTTCAAACACAGCCTATGCCGGAAAGACCTGTTGTACAAACTGCCGTAAAGCCGCAGGTTAAGAAAAATACAACTCCGGTTAATACAGCTCCGGTAAATCAGTCAAATCCGAATATTGATAATTTGAAATTTTTGGAATCAATGACCGCAATATACGAAAAAAGCGGTCGTCATGATCTGGCGCAGGGATTAAAAGCAAGCTTGACAAAAAATAACATAAGATAAAAATAAAGACCGGATTGTATCCGGTCTTTATTTGTTGTGTATAAAAATCATTAAATTATATGAGGATGTACAACCCTGTAACTGTTATAATATAATGGGTTCACTTTAGCTAAAGAAGGATTTTATATGCCAATAGAAGGTTTTGATTATAAAGGTTTTGCCGCTTCAATGTCAGAGCAGGCTAAAGAACTTGTTCCGAAAGAATTGCAAGAGCGGGAGAAGGAATATATAGTAAAAACCCTCGGAAATTTTACATTGCTGGCCGGCGAAGCTTTATACAATGATACCCAGCTTAATTTAACGGCTGATCAGGCTGTATTTATAACGCAGGTTATCGCAGAATGGTCTTTTCATAAATCTATAGACTTAATCCATTCGGGAATACTCCCGCAATATTGGGATAGTATAATGCAGAAAATTGCATTTACGATTTTTGAAGTTGCGAAGCAGGCCGTAATAAGGAAAATACCTCAAGACCAGCTTTTGCAAGCTGTGGAGCACCATGTTGTAAAAGTTTATAATTCAAGTATTGAAGAACTGCAAAAGAAAGGTATTATTGACGAAGAAATTAAAAATCGTGCAGAGAGCCAATCGAATATAGACGCAATGGCAAAAGCGGCACAGGAAGAGCAAATACGTCAAAAACAGGCTGCTGCGGATGAAGCCGAACGTAATATGCAAGAGGCGGAAAAGCGGAGGGAAGAAAAACGCAGACAGCGCAGACAGGAAAAACAAGCGGCAACACTGCCTGCTGCCGGGCAAGGAATTACTAACAAACAAATGAAGCTTATGTCGTTGGCTCTGGTTCTTAAAATTCTTTCGCAAGATAAAGTTACAACGATATTAAATAAATTTGATGCAAATGATTCCATGGCAATTTCCCAGTATATGAATATGGCAGATTTAGAATCTCATATTGACAGTGATCTGGTTTCCGATTGTCTTAAAGAAATAAAAAATTATCTTCCCGTTAAAAGAAAGCTTACAAAAGAAAATGTTCTGGGTGATTTATTAAGAATATATCGAACTCATCCGAGAGAACGTATAGAAAAGATTATCAAAAATGAGCGTCCTCTGGTAAAACGTTTTATCGCGCAGGCGTACGACGGTGAATATTCAGAACTGCCGTTAAGAGTTGCGGGAATTGTTGCACAATACATTGAAGATAGTATATAATATGAATTATGATTATTAAAAAACGTAGTCAAAAATTGAGGGAGAGGGAAGTAAAAAAAGAGCCGGAGATAAAAGAAAAACTTCCGGCCGAGGTTTCTGTGCCCGAAGAACCGCTTCAGCAAGAAGATGTTAAGCCGCAAGAACCCGAAATTGATTTATTTGATATTGAAAATATAGATTTTACGCAGAGGCAGGAACGCAGAAGAGGTTCAAGAAGGCGCGGCTACAGACGTATAGATGACAGAAATCTTGTTTCACGCGCGCAGGAAGAAGCGGAAAATATTAAAAAATCAGCTTTTGAAGAAGGTTACAGAAAGGGAATTGAACAGGCCGAAGTTGATTTGGAAAAATTCAGAAATGAACTTACATCTTTTATGAATGCTCCAAAGGATGTTTTTGAGTATATTGCACCCGATATTCTTGAAATAAGCGTTGATATAGCTAAAAAAATTATTAAGAAAGAAGTTGAGAGCGACCCGCAGGTTTTGATGAATACAATTATTGATGTTTTGAAAACAGTATCAAAAAGCGAGCCAAAAATAAATATAAGAGTAAAACCGCAGGCTGTTCAGTTTATAAAAGATACTCTGCCAAATATAACTTATCAGTACGGAATTGATGCAAAAGTTAATATTATAGCAGATCCGTCGGTAGAAGAAGGCGGTTGTATTTTTCAGACAAATAACGGTATTGTGGATGCATCTGTTGACACACAGCTGGAAATTATTAAAAAGGCTATAGACGGTGCGGGAATAACTGAAACATAAATCAGAAATGCGGAATTGACAAATAAAACGGGAGGAAATTAAATAAAGATAGCAGGCGTGAAAGGTAATAATGGCAGCAGAAGGACAACAAAATAAACCAATAAGTGAAATATTTCTGGCACTCTTTGTAATGGTGTTAATTTTAATACTTATTATTGAGATGCCTAATTGGGTTATTAATTTTTCCATAAGCTTAAATATTACCCTCGGTATTGTACTTTTGATGATATCTTTGTATGTTCAAAAACCGCTTGAACTTGCCGCATTTCCTTCAATTATACTTTTGGGTACGATGTTCCGTCTGGTTCTTTCAATTGCATCAACCCGTCTTATACTTGCAAAGGGTGATGCGGGAGAAGTTATCCACGCATTCGGGACTTTCGTTACCGGCGGAAACATGATTGTCGGCGGTGTAATTTTCCTTATTATCACTGTTGTACAGTTTATGGTAATCACAAAAGGCGCCGAACGTATTGCAGAAGTTGCAGCCCGTTTTGCTTTAGACGCTATGCCGGGTAAGCAGATGACTATTGACGCCGACTTTAATGCCGGTTTAATATCACCGGAAGAGGCTGTAAAAAGACGTGAAGACCTCCAGAGGGAGTCGAGTTTATTCGGTTCCATGGACGGTTCAATGAAGTTTGTAAAAGGTGATACTATTGCGGGTATTATTATCGTTTTAATAAATATTGTCGGCGGCTTGGCGATAGGGTGTCTTGTAAACCAGATGCCTATTGCGGATGCCGTGAATAAATATACGGTTTTAACCATTGGCGACGGTTTGGCTTCCCAGCTCCCGTCATTGCTGATGTCGATAGCAGCCGGTATCGTTATGACACGTGCTTCAGCAGGAAACAGTTCTCTGGGCGGTGATTTAACATCACAAATAATGTCAAAACCCTATTCTTTATTTTTTGCGGCACTATTTTTGGGCCTTATAACAGTTACATCTCCGATTACCGGTCTGCCGTTCCTGCCGTTTCTTTTATTTACAATAATCCTTGCAATAGCCGGCTTCTCTGTATTAGTCAATGCGGATGTCCAATCGCAATTGGGGCAATTGGAAAGCGTCCGCCAAAATATGCAGGATCTGGTTAATCCGAATAAGATGTACGAGAGACTGGGTGTTGATGTTTTGAGCTTGCAGGTCGGCGCAGGCTTGCTTGTTATTGCCGATCCTGATCAGGAAGGTCAATTACTTGCTAAAATTGCAGCTCTTCGTCAAAGGGTTACGGACGAGCTGGGATACATTCTTCCTAATATACGTATTATGGACTCATCTGCATTGGAGGCAAACGAATACGTTATTTCCATACGTAATAACGTTGTTGCTTCGGGTTACGTATATCCGGGTAAATATATGGTTATTGCTGACCAGTGGGATTCCGTTAAGAAAACTATTCCCGAAGATGCAATTGTAGGTGTTGATCCTACTTATCAAACACAGGCTTACTGGATTTCGCAGGAAGATGCGAAAGCTACAAAAAATGTTACGGCGGTTGACGCAACGGATGTACTTGTTACACATCTTCAAGAGTGCGTGAGAAAACACGTTGACGAAGTTATGACCAAAACGGATGTCCTTAAGCTTATGGAACTTGTCCGGTCTCAGGATCCGACACTTGTAAACGACCTTGTTCCGGCTATAATTTCAACATCGGATTTAAGAAAGATTTTTGTAAACCTTATCAGGGAAAAAGTTTCTATAAAAGATATTATATTTGTTTTTGAAAGGCTTTGCGATTATGCGAGATTTTCAAAAGAACCCGATATTTTATCGGAACGTTTAAGAGCTGCTCTCGGACGTCAAATTTGTTTGAATAACGTTGACAGAGACCATGTTCTTTACGCACTCACACTCTCGCCGGAATGGGAAAAGACACTTGATGACAGCTGTCAGAGAACAGAGCTTGGCACAATGTTTTTGCTTAACCCGATGCAGGTGCAAGATTTGATTGAATCTACCGCAATGACGCTTATGCGGGCGCATCAATCAATCGGTCAGCAGCCTGTAATTTTATGTTCGCCGAGAATACGTCTGCCTTTATATCAGCTTCTTGAGAGACATATACCTACTATTGTAGTAATATCATATTCAGAATTAATTACGGATATTAAAGTTGAAGCCGTTGATACAATCGGAGAAAGTTCAGGATACTAATGTAATAAAAATAAAGCAGTAAAATTTAAGAAAGGATAGTAAACGTGAGAGAAGAAAGAAATGGATTTTCCTTAATGGAATTAATGGTTGTGCTACTTATTGTGGCTATTATAGCCGCGGCAAGCGCACCTATGGTAAGCAGAAAATTAGCCCGTGATGCGGCACAGGGAGACAGCCCGTGGGTGTTTACGGGAACTTCAAATTCAATTGCCTATAATATGGCGGGTGACAACAACTCTACAGCAATAATTGGTACAAATCGGCTGCCCGCTGCGGTGAATGCTGCAAACAGACCCAAACTTTATATAGAATCAAACGGAAATGAGTCTCAAATCGGCTTTGGAA
>CALUPJ010000061.1 GCA_944322555.1 Candidatus Gastranaerophilales bacterium
TATCACGAACGGCAAATCCTGCCCTTTCTCTTTGCAAACCGCCTGGTCCTAATGCTGAAATACGTCTCTTGTGAGTCAATTCAGCAAGAGGGTTAATCTGGTCCATAAACTGAGACAACTGTGAAGAACCGAAGAATTCTTTTAATGATGCCACCAATGGCTTAGTATTCAACAAGTTCAACGGAGTTAATGTTTCCGAATCCTGAAGAGTCATTCTTTCTTTAACAATTCTTTCAATTCTTGAAAGACCAACTCTAAACTGGTTTTGAAGAAGTTCACCGACTGAACGGATTCTTCTGTTTCCTAAGTGGTCAATATCATCTAAAGAACCTTCATCGTAAGTTAAATTAATCAAGTATTCAATTGAAGCTACAATATCCTGAACCGTTAAAGTTCTCTGGTTCTTAGGAATATTTAAATTCAGTTTTTTATTTAATTTATAACGACCTACACGACCAATATCATATTTTTTGTCATCAAAGAATCTTGATTCCAAAATCTGACGTCCGCCTTGCGCGGAAGCAGGATCGCCCGGACGTAATTTTTTATATAAATCTATTAAAGCATCATCGGTTGTTTCCGTAGTATCTTTATCTAATGTTTTCTTTAAAAATTCAAAGTGAGTAAACAAAGATTCCATTTCGGAAACAGTAATACCCATTGCCTTTAATAATGTAGTAGCAAGAATTTTTCTGTTTTTATCAATCTTAACATAAATAATATCGTTAGAATCTGTTTCTATTTTTAACCATGCCCCGCGGTTAGGAATCATGGTAGCATTATACAATCTCTTACCGGTAGGCGAGATTTCTCTTTTGAAGTAAACGCCCGGTGAACGAACGATTTGAGATACAATAACACGCTCTGCACCGTTTACGATAAATGTACCTTTATCTGTCATGGTCGGAATGTCGCCTATGTAAACTTCTTGTTCCTTAATTTCACCGCTGTCACGGTTCACAAGCCTTCCCATTACACGGAGCTGTTTTGCATAAGTAGCGTCGTGTATGCGGGCTTCTTCAACCGTATATTTTGCATTATCAAACGTGTAGTTTGGAAGGAAATGAAGCTCTAATCTCCCTGTATAATCTTTTACGGGAGAAAAAGCCAATAACTCTTCTTTAAGTCCCTCTTTTAAAAACCACTCAAATGATTTTTTCTGCACGTCAATTAAATCCGGTAAATCATCCAAACGTGTATTAGGAATACCCATTGGAGTTACTCTTTTTGCATATTCTGTCGACATTAATTCACCTCATCTATTCTAATGATGTACTATATAAAAATTTACTTTTTCTAATCTACTTTTATTTCGGACATAATTATCCCATATACTAGCATGTTATTCTATCGTACAACATCAAAAATCATCGTCAAGTTAATAAGGGTATAATGTACAATTTTTCAACCCTTTTGTTTACATAAATTTACATTTATTTTTGTATTGTCTATTAACACTAAAAAGAGGGCGGCTTTTCCGTCCTCTTTCATTTTTTTGTTTTTTCTAATCTAAAACAAATTTTCTACCCCGTTTGTTTCCAGATTAAATTTAGGTAATCCGTGCTCATTAAAGTCAATACTACCTTTACCTGATACATAACTATATTCTCTAATACCATTTTTATACCTGGACTGCTTGTATATATCTCCTGTTTCAACAGTTTTTATATAATACCCCTTTTTCATTGCAATATCTGCCTGTTCTAAGGAGTTTTTTCCGCTAAATATGCTTTGCTCTGACGCAGGTACATCTGTAATATTAGTATTAAATGTTGATTTTGTACGGCAACCTAAAAATACACCTTCCTGAGTATAAACTTTATCTTTTACTAGTTTGCTAAAAAGAACAGGGTTCTTTTTGTCTTCCTCAAAAATTGTAGTTGTAATAACTTTTTTATTACCAACATTGTAGCGCTCAATCTTCTTTGCACGTATTTTTATAAGGTTCCCAGCTTCATCATAAACATTTGTAAAAGTTTTACCATTTAAGGTTTGCATCATGACAAATTTACCGTCAAATAAAAATTTCGATAATAAATTGATAGCTCCGACTCGTAATCCCATAATCTTACTCCTTTGCCGTCAATATAGATTATACTTACTCTATATCCCGCAAATGTAATTTAATATGTATTGTGTTACATTGTTATAAAGTATTTTGTGTGAAAAAAATTGCTTTTTTTATTTCTTTTGTTATAAAATCGTTACAAAACAAACGCATATCACGCCGTAAGCGTGTTATGCTAAAGCATAGTAATAACTTGCGAAGACATGCAAGTTTGCCTGTTTTAGCCATTTTAAGTGCATTACAGACCCTATTAAATTTAATGATACTTATTATATAAAAGTCTCATATCCTCGTCGGTTAAATTCTGCATAGAATCTAAATCATAAGGATACATGATACTTCCGCTATTTTGGGAATGTCCCAGCCCTATTGCATGCCCCGCTTCATGAAGCATCACTCCATATATATGGTCTTTAGAGCGGGTGACAATTTTTCTGACATACTGCCCGCCTTCAAACGAACGATAATACTCTTTTGTCCCGATAGTTACGAAAGCTTTATAATACTGGCCGCCTCTGGTTATCATCTCCGTACAACCTACAGCACCTGCATCATTACAGTTAGCAACAAAGTCTACAAACTCTACAATTATATTTGCATTACTGGGTTTGGGCACAAATTTAAAACGTACCAGGGATTTAGACTGCTTCTGCCAGGCTTGAAAAGCTTGTTTCATAAGTACACTCATATTTCCGTATTGCGGAATATAAACATAAATAGGCAGGCCTGTCCAACGCGGTTTTTCCAATGCAAAACAAGGACTTAAGAATAACATTATAAACAAAACGGTTAAAAACTTTTTCATGGTTTTAATCCTTAAATCTTTCGAAGATTTTATCTATATTTTTTAGATAGCCGCTTATATCAAAACATTCATCAAGCTCAGTTTCTGACAATAAGTTTTCTTCTCTAAGCCCGTTTTTAAAATTTCCGCCGTTCAACGCATTAAGGGCATGCTTTTGTACTATTCTGTATGCTTCTTCTCTTGTCATGCCTTTATCTACAAGTTTTAAAAGCACTTTTTGCGAATATATAACTCCGCCGTACAATTGTGTATTTTTACGCATATTATCTTCATGTACAACAAGGTTTTCCATAACATTTTTAAACCGATGAAGCATAAAATCCGCGAGGATTAAAGAATCCGGGAATATTATACGTTCTGCGGAACTGTGGGATATATCTCTCTCATGCCAGAGGTTTATATTCTCAAATGAAGCAAACATGTTGGAACGCACCACTCTTGCGAGTCCGCATAAATTTTCGCATAAAACTGGATTTTTTTTGTGAGGCATTGCAGACGAGCCTTTTTGATGCGAAGAAAAACCCTCTTCCACCTCTCGAACCTCGGTTTTTTGCAGATGTCTTATCTCTGTAGCATATTTTTCAATAAGAGATGCTATAAGAGCCAGTGCTGACATGAATTTTGCATGCCTGTCTCTTGATATTATTTGTGTAGAAATTTTTGCGGGTTTTAGATTCAATTCTTCGCACGCAAACACTTCGACTTCGGGCGGAACGTTGCTGTATGTCCCAACGGGACCCGATATCTGTCCGACAGAAATCTCATCTAATGCCGCATTAAATGTTCCTTTTGCTCTTTGCAGTTCGTCTAACCAATTCAAAAGCTTGAAGCCGAAAGTCATAACTTCCGCATGAACCCCGTGCGAACGTCCGATACATAACGTATTTTTATACTTAAATGCCAATCTTTTAATTACGTCAATAAGTTCATCAACATCTTGGTTAATAATTCTGGAACTTTCTGAAATTTGAAGTGCGAAGGCGGTATCTATTACATCGGAGCTTGTGAGTCCCATGTGAATATACTTTGCGTTTTCTTTCCCTACGGACTCGTTTACGCAGGTTAAAAACGCTATTACATCATGTTTTACTTCCTGCTCTATTTCATTAATTCTTTCGACCGTAAAAGAGGCATTCTTTTTTATTTCATCAAGATTCTTTTGCGGTATCTTGCCTAGTTTTGCGTACGCTTCACAGACCGCAATTTCTACCTGCAGATAATAATTAAATTTTTCATCCAACTCCCAGATTCTTTTTATTTCTTTGCGTGAATATCTGTCTATCATACTTTTATTATACATAAAAAAGGAAGGCTGTAAAACCTTCCTCTTTAATACCTATTTATCTCCATTAAAAAGAGATTTCCAGAAACTTGTTTCCGCTTCTATCGCATTCCTTGTGTTTTCTCTTCTTTTCTGAGCTTCTCTTTGTTTTTTCTTTAGCTCGCGCTGTCTTTCTCTCTGTTGTTTTTTGTATGCTTTCTGACGTTCTTTTTGCTGTTTTTCGTAAGCTTTTTGTCTTTGTTCACGAGCTTTTCTTTGCGCTTCTGCCTGAGAGTTAAGCTCTTTTTCTTTTGTTGTAATAGGTGAAATCAAATCATTAACAAAATTTTGAATACGAGATTCTGCCGCATTTGCTGCCATGGAAGAGGTTAGTATTGCAATAATTGCAGCTGCTAAAAACTTTTTCATAGGCATATTCCTTTCTTACTTCTTAATTAAAGAGTTCCAATAATCCTTTTCTGCTTGTATGGCATCTTTTGTTGCCTGACGTTTTGCTTGAGCTTCTTGTTTTTGTTTTTCTCTTGCAGCTTGACGTTCTGCCTGTTGTTTCTTTAACTCAGCTTGTTTTGCTTCGTTAGCTTTTTGTTGAGCTTCCATTTTTTCATTAAAAGCTTTTTCCTTTTCTGTTATAGGAGAAAGTTTTTGGTTTACAAAATTTTCTAATCTTGATTCAGCCGCAGTAACAACCAAAGATGAAGTTAATGCGACAACCGCAAATAATGTTAATAACTTTTTCATAATAAAACTCCTTTCTCGTGTATTATGAATTTTAAAATACTTTTTTTTATTTTTCAAGTATAATGTAACTATGAGTGTTGA
>CALUPJ010000062.1 GCA_944322555.1 Candidatus Gastranaerophilales bacterium
CTTGTCCTGAAAGAAAAAAAATTAATGGGTTCTGCAAAAGACCATTTGAAATTAATTGTTGAAACTCCAAACGGAACATTGGATTGTGTCTGGTGGTCAAGAGGTGATATTCCGCTTATTGCGGGAGACAGGATTGATATAGCTTTTGCTCCGCAGCTGAATACATTTAACGGTGTTACTTCCGTACAATTAGTGCTGAAAGATGTTCACTCCGATGCTTTAAAAGAAGAAGAGGCTGCAAAAACTAAAGTATATGACCACAGGAAGAAAACAAATATTCTGCCTCAGGTGAACGATTATATCAAAAATTCAAAGCTCTCGATTTCTGCCTTTGTCGAAGACAGGAACATTGCAGAAGGACTTAAACCGTTTAAAAACATTTATGATGCAATTATAAACAGAGTTAATGCCCCCAAAAGCGATGTTCTGATGTTTTTTGACTATCCTGCGGATGAAGAAATTATGCAAAGGATTATGACTTCCGTATCACCGGATGCAATCCATTATATGAAATATTCAAACGAAAAATACAATGAAGAATTAATTCTTAAAACTTTTTCCGGTATGATAAGGTATACCTGCAACACCCTGAACGGCGATTTCAATATTACAAGAGCCGCCTCCGCACTCGGTGTTACGGAGCCTGTTATAGAGGCTTTGCTCGAAATGTTTGAAGATGCAGGCATGATAAAGATTAAAGAACGGGGCGAAGAGAACTTTAAGATAGAGTTTGAAAATGCCGTTGAATTGTCAAAAGCTCTGCACACTACTAAATATGCGGATTTTGTAGAACTTATGAATGCCGTTTATGATTACAAAACAAGTTTTATGATGATTGATTTGTAACAATTGTTGTAAATACAGGGCAATTTTTTCTCCGCAAAATACTTTATAGATATATATAAATGCGGGGGATTTAGAATGAAAACAGATTTATCATTGCTTACGGGAAAACTTTTGGAATTAGCAAAGTCTGCCGATGAACAATCGGGCAATAAAAACGGAGTATATCTTGACAGTGAAAAAGAGGTTTCTCTATTTCTTAGTAATGCAAAAGAAGCGGTAAAAAGCGGTGAAATAACAGAGGAAGACGTAAACAAAATTTTCGGGTTTGAAAAAAGGGTAACCGCAGAAGAGTCCGAAACCATAAGCGACGAAGAAGCCGCAAAGATTTATACGGAACAGCTTATGGAAGATGAAAAAGAAGATGTTACCTACGAAACACGCACTAATTCCGAGACAGAGTTGAGCGAAATGTCACACAATCTTGACAGTATGCTTATTGAAAATGAAATCACCGGATTGGGACTTTTGTTAAATAAACTGCCGAATTATGATTTGAACAAACTTGCCGAAAAATACTTAAATTTGCAGAACAAGTTTAACGATGTAGAGCACAAAGTAGAGAACTGGTACAGAAATCCCGATGAAGAGCCTTTATCAGTTGAGCTACAGGAAATATTCGAAAGTACCGCACAGGAAATTTTGGGAATGCCTTATCAGGATTATATGGAGCAATATAAAACCGAGCTCGCGGAAGTTGCAGAAATTCCGCCCATTATCAGAGGTGTTTCTTCTATAGCAGAGATTATAGCACATGAAGAAGCAGTCTCAAGGCTTTCTGATACGGGTTTAAAAGTGTACAGAAGTGTATCGACTCTAAATTCCGTATTGGCACAGAATTTCAGCAACTGGGAAAATGATATAATTTATAAAACCATAGACAAAACAAGCGATATGAGTATGGAGGTTTCCGACGGGATTTTTACGGTGGAAATGAACGAATATGCATCCGATACGGAAGATTTTGAAATGCCGGAAAACTGGCTTGTGAAAAAGCATTTTGTGAACGCAATCGACTCAAGAAAGCAAAACCCGTCCTCGGTTAACAGTATAACGGCAAAACCCGAAATAAAAACCCGAAAAATAATCAAAGACGGACAAATACTTATCGAAAAAGTAAATCGAGACGGAACAAAAGAATATTATGATACCTCAGGGAAACGCGTCGAATAATTCCCGACGAAATTCTTTATACCATTCTATTGTAATATTTTTCAACCTTAGCATTATACTTATTACGTATTCGTACTAATTCATCGGATATCAGATGCAACATAAAATTATACGTGTGAAGAATTTTACAAAATTCCGACAACTCTTTGTGTAAACAGGTATTTTCGTTAATTTCTCTGTCAAAAAACTCACTCAATATCTTTAAAGTCCTTACAGGTACCGTAATATCAACTGTCATTTTTTCCAAAACCATTATAGTTCCCCCATTAATTTCTTAAGCAAATTATAGATAAATACAACCGAAATTTCATTACACGCGTGTAACAAATTTTGTTCGTATACATTTCGCCCAAACCCCTTGCATTTACCAATGCTTGTGATAGCATGGTTTCATAAGGAGAAATATTTTTATGAAAAATTATGAATTACTGGTTATTTTCAAACCGAGTCTCGATTCAGAAGAATTGGACAAAGTTGTAGATAAAATTTCGGAAGAAATTAAATCTTACAAGGGAAGTGTAGCTTCTGTAGACAAAATGGGACGCAAAAAATTAGCTTATGATGTACAAGGTTACAGAGACGGTTATTTCACTACAATGATACTTTCCGTCCCCGGAGAATCCGTTGTAGATTTTAAAAGAAATCTTAAACTTAACGAAAACGTTTTAAGATTTATGTTTATGGAAGTGGCTAAAAAGGCACAGACAGTATAACAAAATACGGTAGAGTTAAAAGGCTCTATTATCAAGCAGTATTTTGCAAGGTAGTTTCAATAACAGGTCGGTGACGGTAAGTGCAAAATACGGTGGAGAGTCAAGACAATTTAGAAAGTGAAGTTAAAAGGCTCTAATATCAGGCAGTATTTTGCAAGATAGTTTCAATAAAGGTCGGTAGCGGTAAGTGCAAAATACGGTGGAGAGTCAAGACAATCTAGAAAGTGAAGTAAAAAATGTCATTAGCAAAAGCAGTTGTAACAGGCACAGTATTCAGAGCACCGGAAAAACGTTTTACGCAAAATAACGTCCCGGTCTCGGCATTTGTTTTGAATATAGGTGACAGAGAAGAAATGCTTATCAGAGTAATCGCAAAGCGTGCTGCTCTTGATGAGATTGTTTCATCTATATCACAAGACGACAGAGTCCTTGTAGAAGGACGGCTTCAGATTACAACCGTAAAGAATGAAAACGGGGCAGAAAGACGAATATACGAAATAGATGCCAACACCATCGAAATGATGGGAGCAGCTTCTTCCGTAAGTTCCGGCTCATCCGCTTCCGGCGAAGACATTGTTAAATTTTCACAGGAAGAATTCTCTGATGAATTAATCGGAGAAGATGAAATCCCGTTTTAGGGGTGAATAAAAAGGGTTAAGTCGGTGTGACAACCTCTTAGTCCCCTAATCACTTAATTAATTACTCAAATAAGGCTAGAAAGGCAAACAAAACAATGGCAAAACAAGATGCACAAGATAGAAAAAAACGTAAGACCTGCTCATTCTGTGCGGATCACGTAGAATCTATCGACTACAAAGATGCGGCAAAGCTTAAAAGATATTTAACCGAAGCAGGAAAAATTATTCCCCGCAGAGTTACAGGCAACTGTGCAATGCACCAGAGAATGATTACTAAGGCTATCAAAAGAGCAAGAGAAGCTGCAATTATAAGCTATGTATTTGACTAATAAAAACTCAAGTCAAAAAGAAATTTAAATAGGAATGGCAGAAATTTTTGCCATTCCTTGTTTAGCATATAAAAGAGAAGGAAAAACGATTATGAACAATCAAATCACAATCAGATCAGACAGAAAAGATGACTACAAATTCCAGTACAAAGGTGAAGACGTGGTTTTAAAAGCAGGAAGCATTATCAGTATTGCAGACGGTTTGGCAGAGGTTGTACTTCCTACATGTGCAATGAAAATTGTTAAAAATTTAATCGTAATTAAAGATGATGTGAAATAATAGAATGAACATAAATCAAAGGGCGGTGATGTCTTGACATCACCGCCCTTTGATTTAAATGGTTTTATATAACTTTAATACTTTTTTAAGATTTTTGCTTCACAATTTCTTAGTTATTTGAGAGATTTACATGTCTATGCATTGACAATAATTCTTTAGAGGCTAAAATTATAAATATGAACTTAGTATAGTAAGTTGACGTAGTATATTTAATCAAAGAAGGAGATTAATCTCATGGCACGTGAAAAGTATGAACGCACGAAACCGCACGTTAACATTGGTACAATCGGCCACGTTGACCACGGT
>CALUPJ010000063.1 GCA_944322555.1 Candidatus Gastranaerophilales bacterium
TGCTGCATTTCTTGAGCTGAATTCAATGCAAACAAGAAAGCTTCTGCATCTTCTTTAGAGTAACCGCCGTTACCATAACCTTTACTTGTTTTTCCATCTTCTTCAAACTGCTCTTTTAAACCGGTCATCATATAATCTGACATCATTGCTTTCTATTTGTCATCTTTAATATCAATATTTGTTTTTCCGGCTTTAAAACCTTGCTGAAGTATTGCAGCCATACCATTAGCAACAAATGATGTTATGCCGCCGCTCATAGGATTGAACATCTGATTTTGTAAACCCAATCCCATTGAGTTATATATACTGTTCTTCATTTGGCTTTGCCAAAGTTGTGCAGATTTTTCCAACTGTGTTTGCTTGCTGGCATACATTTTTTGAACTTTAGAAATATTGTTCGTAATTCTTTCTTTACGACCGGACAGCTGCAACTGACGTAACGTTAACTTGTTAACTTTACGTTGAAGCCTCATTTTTTCATGTAGTAACAATAAGAATGCCATTTTAGACTGTCCTCGTAATTTTTTTATACTCGTATATATATAAAGTATATTTCTTTGATAAAATTTCACAAATTATATAATATTGTTACAAATCTTTACAAATTAAAAAGTTACAAATATTTACATTGTTATATTATAATATTTCTGATGAAGTATAAACGACTTACAAAAGACCAAATTATTATATCTTTAGACAGGCTTACCAGATTTAAACCTACAAAAGAAAAATATTTAAGAGTTTTTTTTGATATTATTTTAGGGAATATATCAGAACCAAAGTTCAAACGCTCAGAACTTGAATGTATGAATTTTGAAGAAATAAGAGATTATGCTCAGGAAATTTTTAATGGTTCTTTAGATAACTTGTCTCATAATTTAGATATAAATAAAAAACTTAAAGAATATGAAAATTCCATATATCTAAATAGTTCTGAAACGGAAAAACTTTTAGATAACAAATTGGACTACGCTTCCGCAATAGAATATATAGACGATAATTGTGCAGTTAATTTAAAATGGCTTAAATCACTAAAAGATAATACGGATTTAGTCAGTAAGCGGGAAGAACATCTGCTGAAATATCCGTTAGAAAAAGTTTTACTAGCAGAAGGCCTCACGGAAGAAATACTGTTACCGGCATTTTCTAAGTATCTGGGTTACGATTTTTATCAAAAAGGGGTACAAATTATAGCAGCTGGCGGGAAAAATCAGGTTGTTAAAATGTATTACAAATTGGCGGTGGAATTAAAAATCCCGATATTTGTAATACTTGATAAGGATGCGGAAGATAATATTGCCCAAATTAGACCGCGCCTGCGCAAGATTGACAGAATTCACCTTGTTGCATGCGGTGAGTTTGAAGATTTACTCCCCAAATCTCTAATAGTGAAAACCGTAAATTCTCATTTTGAAAATTTTTTAACAATAACTGAAACTGATTTAGCGAAAGATTTGCCAAATGCAAAGATACTAGAGGATATATTTAAAACAAAAGGTCTGCATGAATTTAAGAAAGCTGATTTTGCAAAACTTGTACGCTCAAATATAAACAGTCCGACTGATATTTCTGAAGAAATTGCTGAGATAATATCGGAAATATCTGACGGCAATAAAACTGTTGACACTAAAATATGTTCCTGATATTATAAGTCTTGTGGTTATACCATAGCCGAAGTATATAAGGTTTTGAAAGTTTAAAAATATGCGCTTGTAGCTCAGCAGGTAGAGCACTCCCCTTTTAAGGGATAGGTCGCGCGTTCGAATCGCGCCAAGCGCATATTTTTTCGTCTTTATTTAGCTAAATGCTCACAAAACGCTCACAGTTTTTTCAATCACATTTACTGCGTGTTCGAATAATTTATTTTTTATATATTGCTTATTAATATGGTATAATCGGGTTATGCCATTTGAATTTATAAAACAAAAAATAGAGGATGTTATACTTATTAGACCTAAAGTTTTTGGCGACCACAGGGGCTTTTTTACAGAAACATATAAAAAATCCGAATTTGAAGCAAACGGGATTAAAACTCTGTTTTTACAAGATAATCATTCAAAATCTTCAAAAGGAGTTTTGCGCGGTCTGCACTATCAGCTTCCGCCTTATGAACAGGCAAAGCTTGTGAGATGTGTAAGAGGAAAGATTTTTGATGTGGCCGTAGATATAAGAAAAAACTCAAAAACCTTTGGACAATACGTAAAAGTTGAATTGTCAGAAGAAAATAAACACATGCTCTATATTCCTGAAGGTTTCGCACACGGTTTTGTAGTTTTGTCCGACGAAGCGGAATTACTTTACAAAACGTCAAATGAATATGCGCCGCAGTACGATAAAGGTATCTATTGGGCAGATAAAGATTTAAATATTGACTGGGGAATTGATTTTGCACCTGTTTTATCAGAAAAAGATAAAAATCAGCCTGAATTTAAGGAGATACTATGAAGCTGTTAGTTACTGGAGGCGCCGGTTTTATAGGTAGCTGCTTTATTAGACACATACTAAACAAATACAGCGGGTATAAAATTATTAATCTTGATGCCCTGACATATTGCGGAAATCTTAATAACTTGAATGATATTGCAACAAATCCTAATTATACGTTTGTAAAAGGCAATATATGCGATAAAAATCTTGTCCGTGAGCTTTTAGAAGAATCTGATTGTGTTGTAAATTTTGCAGCAGAATCGCATGTTGATAATTCAATAAACAATCCTGAAATTTTTATTGAAACAAATGTAAAAGGTACTCTTAATCTGTTGGAAGCTTCCAAAAATGCAGGAATTTTACGATATTTGCAGATTTCAACAGACGAAGTCTACGGGACATTAGGTAAAAGCGGATATTTTTATGAAACATCTCCGCTCGCACCAAACAGTCCTTATTCTGCAAGTAAAGCTTCTGCTGATATGCTTGTACGGGCATATTATGAAACATATAAACTGCCTGTTTTAACGTCCAGATGTTCCAATAATTACGGTCCATATCAGTTTCCCGAAAAACTTATACCGTTTTTCATTACAAAACTCTTAAAAAATGAAAAAGTGCCGGTCTATGGTGATGGTTTAAATATAAGAGATTGGCTCTATGTATACGATCATTGTGAAGCTATAGACAGGGTTCTTCATTTCGGGAAAGTCGGTGAAATATATAATATAGGCGGTCATAATGAAAAAACAAATCTGGAAATTACAAGAATTATAATAAAAGAAATGGGTAAAGATGAAAGTTTTATAGAATATGTGAAAGATCGCCCCGGCCATGACAAGCGCTATGCAATTGCAAATGATAAGATTACAGCAGAGCTTGGCTGGCAGCCTTCTGTTACTTTTGAAGAAGGTATTAAAAAGACTGTTAACTGGTATTTGAGCAATCCCGAATGGCTCGCTGATATCGAGAAGAGGTGCGGGAAATGAAAGTTCTTCTAACAGGTGCAGATGGTATGCTGGGTTCTGACTTATCTCCTGTGTTAGAGAATGCAGGGTATGAGGTTTTTGAAACCAACAAGAAGCAAATGGATATTATAGATTCAGAATGTGTTTCTGATATCATAAGCGAGATAAAACCGGATATTGTGATACACTGTGCCGCTTATACAAATGTTGACAGAGCGGAAGTTGATTATGAAAACGCATATAAGATAAATGTTGTCGGTACAGAGAATGTTGCCAATGCCGCAAATAATATCGGTGCGATATGTGTCTATATTTCTACGGATTATGTTTTTGATGGGAAAAAAAATACTCCATATACTATACTTGATAAACCTCATCCGATAAACAACTACGGATTGACAAAATTAAAAGGAGAAGAAGCTGTCCAAAAAAAATGCACAAAGTATCAAATAGTAAGAACAAGCTGGTTATACGGGCATCATGGTAAAAATTTCGTGGAGACAATGCTTTCTCTTAGAAATAAAGAGGAAATAAGGGTTGTTGACGATCAAACAGGCTGCCCGACATGGACTGTAGAGCTTGCAGAAGGTATAATAAAAATATTAGATATGCCGTATGGTATACATCACATATGCGGAAGCGGTTTTGCAAGCTGGTATGATTTTGCAAAGGAGATTTTTAAAATCGAAGGATTAAATGTTAATCTTCTGCCGTGCAAATCAGAGGATTATCCTCTTCCGGCAAAACGGCCAAAATACAGTATAATGGATAACCATGGATTATGCAGAGATTGGCGCTGCAGCTTGAAAGACTATTTAGCATTAAGAGTTGAGGATTGAATATGAAAGGTATCGTTTTGGCCGGCGGAGCGGGTACAAGGCTCTATCCGAATACAATAGCAACATCAAAGCAGCTATTACCGATTTATGATAAACCAATGATTTATTATCCGATTTCCGTTCTTATGCTTGCAGGCATAAAAGAAATTCTTATAATAACAACACCGGATGATGCAGTGAATTTTAAAAAACTTTTAAGTGATGGTTCTCAATTTGGTGTAAAATTTTCATATGCCGTTCAGGAAGTACCGAATGGTATTGCTCAGGCTTTTATTCTTGGTCAAGATTTTATTGCTGGTGATTCCGTTGTTTTAATACTCGGTGATAACATATTTTACGGTCAAAGTTTTTCAATAGCACTGCATAATGCCGTAAAACGCGCAAATAACGGAATAGCAACAGTTTTCGGTTATAAAGTAAAAGATCCGGATAGATTTGGAGTAATTAATTTTGATGATACGGGGAAAGTCATTTCAATAGAAGAGAAACCGTTAAAACCGAAATCAAATTGTGCTGTTACAGGGTTGTATTTTTATGATAATAAAGTAATTGAATATGCAAAGATGTTAAAACCTTCGGCAAGAGGTGAGTTTGAAATAACTGATTTGAACAGAATTTATCTGGAAAATAATAAACTTAATGTGGAACTTCTTGGACGGGGGTTTGTCTGGCTGGATACAGGAACTCCTAAATCACTCTTGCAGGCAGGCCAATACGTACAGACTATTGAAGAAAATCAGGGAATTAAAATTGCCTGTTTGGAAGAAGTTGCATATAGAATGGGTTTTTTATCAAAAGAAGATGTTTTAAAATCTTGCGGATTGTATAATAATGATTATTATACTTATATAAGAGAGTTGGATTAATGAATAAGAAGAAAATAAGTATTTTAGGATCAACAGGCTCTATAGGGCGTCAGGCGCTTGAAGTAATAGAAAAACTGAATGATAAATTTGAAATAATTGCTCTTACCGGAGGTTCAAATACAGAACTTTTAAATGAGCAAATAAAAAAGTTTAAGCCCAAATACGCATATGCCTCTGACATAAAAGCAATAAACGGCGCAGAGCCGCTTTCTCTGGATGAGATTTGTTCAGACAGGGAAAATGACATAATTCTTGTGGCAGTATCAGGAAAAATAGGACTAAAACCGACCCTGACCGCGATAAACAACAATATAGATATCGCTCTTGCAAACAAAGAAACACTTGTTATGGCGGGAGATATCGTAATGCCGCTTGCTAAGCAAAAAGGGGTTAAAATTGTTCCCGTAGATAGTGAACACTGTGCAATACACCAGTGCATAAAAGATATTACACTTGTTGATAAGCTCATTATTACAGCCTCGGGCGGACCTTTTTTAAGAAAATCTGTTAATGATATGAAAAATGCTACGGTAGAGGAAGCCCTTGCTCACCCGAGATGGCATATGGGTAAGAAAATTACGGTAGACAGCGCAACCTTAATGAATAAAGGGCTTGAAGTTATGGAAGCTCATTATTTATTCAATATGAACTATGATAATATAGAAGTTGTTGTTCACCCGCAAAGCATTGTACATTCTGCAATAGAATATGTAGATGGTAGTATTGTAGCCCAATTGGGCCTTCCAAGCATGCATATCCCTATACAGTATGCAATTACATATCCGCAAAGATTTGAAGGTATAAAATCAAGGAGTTTCAGCTTTTCTGAAATTGCAAGACTTGATTTTGAAAAACCTGATTTACAAAAATTTAAAGCCTTACCGCTTGCTTATGCGGCGGGAAGAGAAGGCGGTTCAGCTCCGGTATGTCTGAACGCTTCAAATGAAGAAGCTGTTTTTGCATTCTTAAAAGGTGAAATAAAGTTGTTTGATATTGCAGAAATAGTCGAACAGATGATGAGCGGTCACAGAGTAATTAAGAATTTGAGCATCAATGATGTTTTTGAAGCAGACAAAGAAATAAGAATAAAAACGAAAGAATTAATTGCTAAGTATACTGAGAGATAATTTCCAATACACGTCTGAAATCTTCAAGTTTAGCATCAGCAGTTAAAGAAATTCTTAGCCTTGAGCTGCCTTCCGGAACTGTCGGCGGACGTATTGCCGGAATATAAAACCCTTCCGCACGTAGTTTTTCAGATATTTTTACCGTATTATTATTTGAACCGATTACTATTGGTATAATATGAGAGGAAGAAACCGTTTGGAAGTTCATTTTCGTCATTAAATCATGAACTTTTTCCGTAATCAGTTTAAGTTTTTGTTTTTGTTCTTGCAGATAATCAGATTTTTCTGTTAATAGCCAATTTGACCAGGCAATATTAATAGGCGGTATTGATGTCGAGAAAATAAATGAGCGTGCTTTATTTATTAAATAAGAAATTACAGTATTATCTGAAACGCATAAAGCTCCAAACGAGCCCACAGCCTTTCCGAAGGTTGCAGTTATGATATCTGCATCCTTACCTGATGATATCCCGGCAAACTCTCTGCCGCATGCGCAAAAAGCGTGAGCTTCATCAACCATTAGTAAACAGTCATATTTGTCTTTCAACCATATAAGTCTTTCTATATCCGCAATATCACCGTCCATACTAAAAACTGATTCTGTGACTATTAAGGCTCTTTTGTAATCTTTTCGTTTTGAAATCAGCAGTTTTTCCAAATTACCATAATCCAAATGTTTGTACCTGATAAAATCTCCTTCAGCCAGACGCATTCCATCAATAATGCTTGCATGGTTTAATTTGTCGGAAAATACAACATCTCCCTTTCTGATTAATGCAGAAATAACTCCGAGATTACACTGATATCCGGTATTAAAAATCAGCGCGGCATCTTTATTAAATATATTTGCAACAGTCTTTTCAAGAGATTTATATTCAGGAGAACTGCCTGTAAGAAGTCGTGCGGAAGCTGTTGACATTAAATAATCTGCATTCTCTAAAAACTCTTTACGCAATTCAGTTTTGGTACTTATGCCTAAATAGTCATTAGAAGCAAAATTTATATATTCTTTGCCATCAATTATAATCTTTCCATCCGACTTTGATTGTACATTCGGAATAGTTCTGAATTGTCCTTTATTTTTTAGCTGTTCCAACTCTTGTTTCATTGTTTAATATGTCTTTTGCTTTTTCCAACTGAATATCTTTTTTTGAATCAATAAAAAAATCGTATTCATTTCCGATTTCTATATCAGGCTTTATTCCTAATTTGTTTATATCCGTGCCGCTTGGTGTCAAATATCTCGCAATGGTGATATTTACTCCGGTTTGATTTGGCAGCGGAACAACTTTTTGAACAAGACCTTTGCCAAAAGTCTTTCTTCCGACAAGTGTTGCCTTATGGTAGTCTTTTAATGCTCCTGACAAAATTTCACTTGCACTGGCACTTGCTCCGTTAACAAGTACAACTATAGGTTTTTTCATAGAAAAATGCTCATCTTGAGCTTTTATGGATTTCTTATAACCATTTCTGTATATTATATCTACAATTGTGCCGTTATTTATAAACATATCGGCGATAAATACGGCATTATCCAGTAATCCTCCTGTATTTCCTCTTAAATCCAATATTAGAGAATCCGTATTTTTAGTATTTTCAAGTGCCTCCAAAAACTCGTTTGGAGTAGTACCGCTCATAAAACTTAAGATTTGAATATAGCCGATATGATTGTCTACAATAGAACTCTTTACTGTTTTTATCTTAATCTCTTTTCTTTTAATTGTTTTTGTCAATTTTTTGCCGTTTCTTAAAACGGTAATCTCAACAACACTATTTTCAGGCCCTCTGACGAGAGAAGCTACTTCTGAGACATTCATACCGCTTATATCTTTTCCGTTAACGGCTGTTATAATATCTCCTTGTTTAAGTTGAGCAAAATCTGCGGGGGTAGCAGGCATTACATTAAAAATCTCTATTTTACCGGAATTTGAATATATATTTACACCAATTCCGTATATTTTTGAGGTTATTGACGTTGTCAGATCTTCGTAATCCTTTTTAGGCATAAAACGTGTATAAGGCTCATTAAGGCTGGCAATCATAGAATCTATTGCAATTCTGGCATCATCTTCAGTCTTAATTTTCCCCTGATAGTGAATTCTCCAGCGTTCCCAGTTTTGATGATTCAAACTCGGCTCATAATATTCTTTATCTATAATTCGCCATGTTTTTTCAAAAAGTTTCTGCGGAGATATTACCTCACTGTTTATCATAGCTTGTCTTGTAAAAAAAGCATTAGTTCTGGTAAAAGTTGAAAGAAAAACTTTGTTAAATATTACCAGAATTAAAACGGATAAAACAAAAATAAGTAGCTGCTTTTTCTTCATAACTCAATTTAACATCAAGAACGAAGCTTTATCAATATACTTTTTGCCTAGTCTGCATGCTTATTATTATAAATCACTCATTTTTAAAACCGGGAGAAGTTAAAGGCAGATTTTTATATCCCTCGTTTGCGTAAACAGTCTTTTTAATATACTTATTTGTATAATTCCCTTTTTCCAAAAGCTGTTTTAAAATATTCTCTCTTGTCACAAGAGAAGACTCAAGATTATTTGACTCAGGGTAACGTTTTAATATTTCTGTCCAAACAACAGCCTCCATTGTCCAGGCATATGTTTCTTCGCTTAGAGAATTATATTCGTCCTGATGCAGAGCTTCGTGCGCTAAAAGTGCAGCCAGAGCTCCTGGCGGTGCATATTCATGTTTCGGATTTATATATACATACAAACGTCCTTTCTTTTTCCAGCCTATAGCGTCAAAGGTTGCATATGCCTCATTTATTTCAGATAAATCTTTAAACAAAACCTTGACCGGACGTTGTGTAACGTTATATCCCAATAAAGCCTTTCTTGAAAATTCGCCGGATGTGTCCTTTAGCATATCGAGGGCTACATGAAAAATCTGCTCATCTGATATGCTCTTATACTCGTCCGAAATGCTATCAATGTATTCCTGAGTATATTTTGCCGGTAATTTTACGTTTGACGGTACCGGTTCGTATGCTTCTGTCCGGGTTGATATTACTAAAAAGATTACTATTATTAAGATTTTAACAATATGCTTCATTCAGCTATCCTCTCAACTTATATTATTATATACTTTTGGTAAAACAAAAGTCAAAAAGAGTAATTTGTTTCTTGCATTTAGGCCCAAAAGCTGATATAATGAGGCTTATGAGGGATTATGAACCATATTATACTGAAGATGGCTCTATAGGGCTGTATTCATACGCTGATAAAGATGTTTATCACTCCAAATTCGGCGCTCTTACAGAAGCATGGGAAAAATTCGTCATACCTGCGGAAAAAACACTGAATAACAATGCAAAGATTCTGGATATCTGTTACGGAATCGGGTATAATACAAAAGCTCTTATGAGTTTTATAATTAATAAAAATATAAATTTTATAAAGAAAAAAAATTTTTTTGAAAAAATAAAATATAAAAAATTTAAATTTAATAATGGTATCGTTTCGATAGATAAAAATAATATTATCAGTGCACAAGATAACGTATCGATAGATAGCAATAACAAAATTCAGATTGATTGCTTAGATATTAATGAAGAACTGGTAAAATTATCTCCTTTTTTTAAAACCGTAAAAACTCCATATGAAATATATTCACAAATAATCCCTGAAATATTTGATTGTTTTGAAAGTTATTATAAATTTAGAGAACTCTTTGCAGGTACAGTGTCACGATTTGCCCCTAAAAATAGAGATGAGATAAAAGAACTGCTGGATTTAAAGTTCAAAAATATGCACATTGATAAAGAATACAAAGTAAACAGCTTTGTAAACTATATAATAATAAACAAACTATGTGAATATTACGGAAAAGATTATCCGGAAAAATGTATCAAAAATATCTTAACAGAATCTCAAAATCGGTGTTTTTTTGATAAAGCTCTTATAAAATATGCGCGTTTTAACCAACTTTGGGGGTATGATAACACCTACAAAAGCAGTTTATCGACCTTCTTACATAATATATATTATGACCATTTATCGAAACGAAATAAAAATATTGATTTTAAGGCGGCTGAGAGGCTTTTTAACCTTAATTTCTATATTGAAGACGCAAGAAAAAGTATTTTAAAGTTAAATGACGCTTACAACTGTATATTCCTGGATGCCTTTACATATACTAAGGCTCCTCAATTATGGACAGTGGAATTTATTGCAGAATTATATAAACGTCTTGCACCGGGAGGTATACTTCTGACATACTCAAATTCTGCACTTGTAAGAAATACTCTATTAGAAAACAATTTTTATGTAGGAAAAATATATAACAGTAAAAATAATAAATTTATAGGTACAATTGCTTCTAATGATAAATCCGCAATCGAATATCCGCTAGACAGTTATGAAATCGGACTATGTGGAACTAAAGCAGGGATTCCATACCATGATCCGAATTTATCATTTGATAATAATGATATAATTGAGTTAAGAGAATATGAGTTCCGGCACAGTAAACTTGCCAGCTCCTCAAAATACATGAAAACCAGAAGAAGGGATGAAAATAATGAACTATGATGTAATAATTGCAGGCGGAGGCACTGCCGGATGTGCTTGTGCATATATTGCCGGAAAGCTTGGATTAAAAGTTCTTTTAGTCGAAAAAAACTCCTTTTTGGGCGGCACTATAACATCATCTCTGGTAATTCCCGCTATGAAAACTTCTGATAATGCAATAAATATAGAATTTTTTAACAAATTATATTCTGAACTTGAACTCTTAGGTGGAGCTATAACCTATTGTGACGGCAATAAAGGGTGGTTCAATCCCGAATTAACTAAAATAGTGCTTGATAAATTAATGCAAGAAGCAAATGTAGAAGTTTTGTTTGAGTCTTATATAACAAAAACAGAGAAAAATTTATTGCCATATACCGTTACGATAGAGAGCAATAATCTTTACTTGTATGATAATAATATTTTATCGCACCCTATCGATACGAAATATCTTGTAGATGCAACCGGCGATGCGATAATTTGTAAAAATTTAAATTGTGAATTTTTAGAAAATAAATCTCAACCGATAAATTTAAGATTTATTATTTCTGGTGTAAATGTTCAAGAATTTTCAAATTGGATAATGGAACTGGATAAAGACAGAGATGTAACAACAAGTTGTACTGTAGACAACAAAATATACCTATCTACTGCCTATACGTGGGATAAGAGTAAGAATTGGGCATTAAGGTCTGTATTCGAGCAAGGTATAACTGACGGTATCATCACTGAAGAGGATTCTAACTACTTTCAGATGTTTTCAGTAGCGGGAACCCCCGACTCTATTGCTTTCAACTGCCCAAGACTTGTAAAAAACTGCAAGAATCCTTATATTGAAGGAAGAGCCGCTATATTGAGGCTTTCAAATTTCTGTAAAAAATACCTTCCCGGATTTAAAAATGCCTATATTTCTTCTATAGCAAGTTCATTAGGGATAAGAGTCTATAACAGAGTTAAAGGCAAATATGTGTATACTGTCGACGATTTGAGAACAGGAAAACAGTTTGATAACCCTGTTGTAGTTTCCAATTATCCGATAGATGTACATTCCGGTAAAAAAGACGGCTCTACATTAGAACAAGTTAATCGGGAATATCAACTTCCGCTTGAGTCACTTATGGTCAAAGATAACTTGTTTGTCATAGGACGCTGTATTTCAGCTGATTTTGAGTCTCAAGCAGCACTTAGAATTATACCCTCCTGCTTTTCTATGGGTGAAGGATTAGCAAGATATTTGGCTAAAGATAGTGTTTGCGGATAAATAATCAAGTTTTACTTTTATCCTTCAAAATTGTTAGTTATTGTATGTATATATTCTAAAATCTGCGAAAAATATGCTAAATTTGAATCACCATTAATTATAATATCTGCCTCTGCTCTATATGGTTTAACATACTTTTCACCGGCACCTAAGATGTATTCCCAATGTTTTTTTGCGTTTTCTAAATCCTGATTTCTTTCCGTATAAGCTCTTGTTAAAAAACGTTGTTTCCGCAGCTCTAAATCAGTTTCCACATATACTTTTATGTCAAAAATATCCTTATTATCACCAAACATGGAGGCCATACCTTCTACAACTACAATTTTATTTGAAGGCACAAATTTGGCTTTTGGTACAGATACCCCCGTCCCGTTTAGTAAGTATTCCGGTGAATATATATCCTCACCCTGAGAGATTTTATCTAAGTCTTCCTTTAATACATCCAATTGAAAACTGTTTGGAGAATCTACATCATAGCCGCTGTCTCTAAGTTTATCAAATGTACCGTACTCTTTTATAAGTTCTGATATATCATTGAAATAATTATCTGTCGTCAAAATAGTAACGGGCATATTAAATTTAGTAATTACATTTTGGATTTCTCTGCATATAGTCGATTTTCCGGAAGCTGACTCTCCGGTTATCCCAATCATTATTCGCTTTGCAGGATTTTGTATAAGTCTTCTTGAAAACTTTTGTATAAAATCATATCGAACTTCAATAAAAATAGGCTCTTCAGCCTTGTTATCGTATGCCAGCACCTGTTTAAACTTAGACTGTAAATAAAACGCAAGTAACTCTCTTCCGGTTTTTTGATTAAAATCCGGTTTTAGAATTTTATCTGAGGAATTTAATTCCTTCTCTATTAAATGGGAAAAACCCGTTTTATCATCTTCTGTCATACCTGTTTCCTAAGATTCAAACAATTCGCTTATTTTGTCTGCAATATCTCTCGGATCTATTTCCTGAGTTATTTTATTTATATCTTGTGCCATTTGATATAATTTTGCCGCTTCTACTTTATCTCCTATTATAGAGATCGCTCTAGCAAGATTAAAATGGGCCAGAGCATAATTTGGATTTGCATCTACCGCTTTTTTAAAGAGTTCTATCGATTTATTTACTCTGCCTAAATCATCAAGATAAATAACGCCTAGGTTATTATAAGCAATATCATAATTTGGATTATATTTTATTGCAAGTTCATATGATTTTATTGCTTCCTCGGAATCACCTTTTCCCCAGTATAAGAACCCCAGATTACAGTGGATTTTTGCGTTATGCGGCTGTAATTCCAAAGCTTGTCTATAAACCGCAAGCGCATTGTTATAATCCTCTTTATCATAAAATGCACTGCCAAGATTTACATAGATATCAATATCTTCCGGGGTGAGCACATATGCTGTTTGATAAGCAGAAATTGCAGCATCAGGATCCGATTTATTTTCCTGATATACAAAGCCCATAGTCTGTGCTATTACACTCGTCCAGGATTTGTTCGGATTGAGCGTAATTGCAGTTTGATAGTTTGATATGGCCAAATCAAAATCACCTTTTATGTAGTAAATATTAGCTAAATTTGAATATAAATCAGGCATATTAGGCGCCATCGCAATAAGTTTGTTATAAACTTCTATTGCCTGATTATAGTCACCCTGTTCTTCGTACGCTCTGCACAAATGCCTGTATGCAGCGATATTAAAAGAATCCAGCCAGATAGCCATTTTGTATTCCGTTATTGCATCTTCAAAATATCCGGTAGAAAGGTAAATATCTCCCAGAACACAATATAGCGGAGCAAAACCCGGTGCAGTTTCTATAGCATCTTTATAAATCTCTATCGCAAGCGCATAATCTTTTATCTGAATTGCATAAAAACCTTTTAAAAATAAGGGTAAAAACCTTAAATATGAAATATTCTTAAAGATATTTTCTATTGCAGTTTTATCAAAAGGTACTAACAATACGGATAAAAATTTTTCGTACAAAGCTCTGATTTTAGTAGAGGTGTTTTTAAATGAAGAGGCGTCAAAAAGTTTGTAAAGCAAATAGTGAGCACTTGATGAGCCAAATCTTGAACATTGGACAGCAGCTTCAGCCGCATCTATAGCATCTGTGAAATGAGCTTTCTTTACGAATGTTTCTGCCAGCATGTAATAAGCATTATAATAATTATTCTTTTTTTCTAAAGCCATTGTCAGATAATTTATTGCTTTATCCAAATCCCCTTTGTGATAAAATGCAACGCCTATTTTGAAGTATATTTCACACGAATCAATCAACGATTCCAGTGCAAGCTGATATTCTGTGATAGCTTCATCAATATACTGGCCTGCGTTATATATATCAAGATGCCATTGCATGTATAAATCACCAAGGCGTACATGCAGCGCAGGATTTGTCGGATCTTTTTGCAAGTCCAGTCTGCATCGTTCTATCTTGTCGAACATCTTATTTCTTATTTTATTTTGTACTTTTGTATCACTATCCATTAATTTTTTCATATTGGTTCCTAATCGGAGTTATTACTGTATAAATACATATAATAGAGTAGTTTCTGTCTGTCATCTTCCGTCATATTAGAATATGAAACTTTAAATTCATTATCATAAACAGGATCCACTTCTGTTATTGTAGCTCTAAATTTTATTATACCATAGTTTTTAGGTAAAACTAATTCACACTCAAAACTCTCATCCATGACAAATTTTCTGTCGCTGTAGAATTTCAGGTATACAGTGGAAATCTCAAATGTTCTAAGTTTAAGAACAGTATCGTCAACAAAAACATTAAAAGTTTCAACGGCATCCACAACCGGCAGTTCTTCTCCCGGAGTTAGTTTCATTGCGTTGTAGTCCAATTCTACGGAAAAAGCTTCTTCCAAAGGCGAGCTTATAATAATTGTATTAAAATCCACAGTTCCCAATTTTGAAAAAACTTTTACTGTTAATTTGCATCCCACATCCAAAAACTCAATATATCGCATAAAATAAGGCGGTAAATCTATTACGATTCTGTCTTCCAGCAGCTGCGCAATTGTACAGGATATTTCAACCAGATTACTATCTTTTTGGAAAAATATACTTAATTTTTGTCCGGGCTTTAATAAATCCATGCTTTATATTATAAACTAAAAATACATTCAGGTGAAATCATTTAAAAAGACTAATTAGTAGGGCAATGAATCAACAAAACCTGGCACTTTAACATCTGTCATCGGAACATCTTTTTGTCTGTATGATTTTTGTGAATATGAAATCCAATTAAACAAAATTACTGATGATGGACGATCTATGACGCCGTTTATAACACTTCTAAACTCTTTTGTATTCTTCATGGGAAGCGTTGGTAATTTTTCGAAGTCTTCCGGAAGAATATTGTAGCTGTTATCATCGCCAGTCAGCATTACCATAAGTTTATTTAGTGAGAAATCACCAAATGCGCCGAGTCCGGATACAACTTCATCAGACAACCTGCCCAGTATTACAAGCTTTGCATAATCTGTTTCGGGATTATACAGCCCTTTTATAAACAATGACATCAGAGGGCCTTGAGACTGAAGCATTTTTATATCGGCAAGCCCATCCTTCAAAGTTATGTCTCCGCGCAAATATTTAAACAAACCTGTGTCTTTAAGTGTTATTGCTTTAGTAACCACACTCAACGAAGTCCTTAGCATATTATCTGCAATAACATTTTGCGCATATAAAAGATGTTCCAGTTTCCCAAGAGTCCCCATCCTGCCATTATGAACTATAAATTTAATATTTCCGTTCAAAAACTGTTTAGAACTTAAATTACCGTTTATTTCGGAGTCAAAATCCATAGTTCCGCTAACAGAATCTTTTCTTGCTGAAATTATGTCAAATATAGGGGCTGAGCTTACTCCTCTGGCCTGAAATTTTGACTCAAAGTGTTCATCTTTCAGGTTAAAATTCATTGCTCCGGCCAATTTGCCGTTAAACAGCTCCGAAGAAATATTTTTTAACTCTAAAATATCGTTTTTCAGTTTAAATTCTGATGTTAAAGCCGAAAGATGAAGCGGGGAGTTGTATATTGTTACAGTTGCTTTTTCCGAATAAAATTTACCTTCATTCACAATTATCGGCATAATTTGCATGAATGGTGCATCTTTATACATTAAAAAAGTATCGGTGTTAAAATACTTAGATTTTATGTTTATATTTTTTACAAACATAAATTTTGAAATATCTGTAGATACAGTTGAATTTACGCCCATTACAGAGTCACCCAGACGAATCTGCGGTGCATTTATTACAGCAATATTTTTATTGAAATCCAATGTTAAATTTGAAATTGCAAGCTGTAAAAATTGGTTAACAACATTTTGTACAGAAAGCTGACCTACAATATCTGGCGCTTTATACTTGCCGTTTATAAAAATATCACCTTTCAATTGTGCTCTTGTATCCATATAATTAACATTTAGCAGCTGAGGAATAAAAACTCTGATATTTTTAAAAACAGGTTCTTTCAAATTCTCTACATTCCCTGATACAATAATTTTACGCTGGCCCTTTAAGTTTGATTTAAAGTCATTTAAAAATTTACCGTTAAATGAAGAAACACTAAAATCTTCTATTTTTAAAACATTATTTTCTAATTTGGAAACCAGATTAACGATAGCAGGTTCGTCCAATATTAAGGCTTTTTCCATTAATATCTGCGCATTTATATTTTGAGCAAATTTATTACCGTTAAATGAGAATTTAACAGGGTATATGGTAGAATTAGGGTATTTTAAATCTTTTGAGTTTACAAAACCGTCAAATTTAAAATTAAAAGTTAAATCACCAGTATTATAATCTGTTATATCCGCATTTAATACTAGCTTAGAATTAGGCATAAATATGTTTGTATCGGGTATTTTTACCGCATCATGTTCAATATAAAGTTTTAATAACGGAATTTTAATTAATTCGGCTTTATCTGTTTTAAAAGCAATATTATTTATATAAGCAATGTTATTTTTATTGGTATCGATTTTAAGCGATGTGAAAGAAACCGTTCCGTTTTCATTAACCGACTTAAAATTATCAATTTGTAAATTCTCTTTGTGTGTAATGTTATCAAATGTACCGTCTATATTTGCAAACAACGATGCAATTCCGTTTTCCACTCCGAATTTAGCGGGGCATAAATGTTTAAGCTCCACTTTATTCATTAAAAGTTCGATATTAATATTTTTATCAATCTGCCCTTTTGCCATTATAGGTGAATTATTAACATATCCTACGGCATTTACTATGTTTATTACATTGTTTGAAAAGTCTATATCGGAAGAAATATTTTTAATATCCACACCGCTTGCCTTTACTGCACCATCAGCTATTTTTAAATATCCGGATGATTTCATCTTATTGATATCGCCTTTGATATTGAAATCAGCGGTCAAAGTTCCGGCAAGAGAGTCAATTCCTTTAAATTTAGAAAAATCTGCAAGTAATTTAAGCTTTTGATAAAGATCGGAGATATTTATCTTATCTGTCTTAACTTTTAAATCTACACTCGGTTTTTTTGAATTATTTATAACACCTTCTATATAAACTTTTTTGTCGCCTGTTGCATATATGTTGGAAAGAACACCGGTCTTATCGCCTAAAAAAGTCAAATATATAAAGCTTTTTGGATTTTTCTTTTGCGGATCCAGCACAGAAATATTATCCAAATTCACAAGCCCTGAAATTTGTACATTTCCGTTCAAATTTTTATACAACTTTAAATCTGCAATAATATCGGAATGAAAATCTAATTCCTCAAGCTGCTCTATAAAATCATTAAAATCAATTGCTTTTTTTGAGAAATCAGGCATTTCAATATTGGGAAGAAATGCAATATCGTATGATATATATTTCTTATCGTTTATAGAAAACTCACCGATAGAATTTACTTTCAGATTTTTAAAATTAGCAATTTTATTCAGTTCTAACAGAGAGCCGCTTAACCTGTATTTTTTATCAACCTGCTTATCATAAAAATTTATACTGTATGATTTTAGAGTTACGTCCGGAGTCTCATCAAAATCTTTTTGTCTTAATTTATCAATAAGCGCAGGCAGATATTTATCGTCAGCATTTACTTTGACAATAAATTTATCCGCATACAAGCGCTTTATAGAAACATCATTATGAAAAAGAGATGTCCACGGTACAAAGAATTTTACATTATCAAACTTAGCGAATTTTTGGCCGTCTTGATACATAAGATGCATTGCGGGGGCTTTTATTTTTAAAGAAGGTCCGAGACGGAGTATCAGTTTTTCTATATGAATATTTATCCCCAGCTCTTTGGTTACCTGTGATTCAATAACCGGAATAAATCTTGAAGCATTTATCGGTATAAAGCATATGGATACACATAATGTAATTATTATTAAAAGAATTATTATATATAATCTACGCTTTTTCATAGCCAATTATTTCTCCGCTCTCTTTATTAAAGAAATACATATCATTAATTGATATTTTTAGTTCAAAACTTTCACCGGCCGGGTAATCTAACGGAACACGGGCCGTACATTCGCAGCCGTTTAGTTTAAAATATACAATTCTCTCCCCGCCGGTCATTTCCACAATTTCCGGTTTTACTTTTATAACCGTATCACCGCTTACCATTTTCTCAGCCCTTATAGCTGCTTCAATTTCACCGTCCTGTAAATTTTCTTTATGGAATTTTTGACCTTCAATCTCGAAACAACCGTCTTTTGCGTTTACTGAAATAAAGTTCATCTGACCGATAAAACCTGCAACAAATTTATTTTTAGGCTTATTATATATTGCATCGGGAGTATCGGCCTGTTGAATTTTACCTTTATCTAAAACAACTATTCTGTCCCCCATAGTTAAAGCTTCGGTTTGGTCATGAGTCACATAAATAAATGTTGTTTGCAATTTATTATGGAGTCTTTTTATTTCAGACCTCATTTGTACTCTCAAGTTAGCATCCAAATTAGAAAGAGGTTCATCCATTAAGAAAACTTTCGGATTTCTTACAATTGCTCTTCCGAGTGCTACACGCTGTCTTTGGCCTCCGGAAAGCTGTTTTGGTTTTCTGTCAAGCAAATCTTCCAAATTTAAAGCTTTGGCGACTTCCTTTACTTTTGTATCTATAATTGCTTTCTCATATTTCCTCATTTTAAGCCCGAAAGCGATATTATCATACACGCTCATATGCGGATACAAGGCATAGCTTTGGAACACAAAAGCAATATCACGGTCTTTCGGATGTATGTTATTCACAACTTTGCCGTCTATAAGGATTTCGCCGGAAGTAATTTCTTCCAATCCTGATATCATACGTAATATTGTTGATTTTCCGCATCCTGATGAACCGACAAGTACAATAAATTCTTTATCTTTTATTTCCAGATTTATATTATCAATAACATTTTTTTTGCTGTCATAACTCTTTACAAGATTTTTTAATACAACACTGCTCATTCTATACTCCCGATGGAATAATTATATTAAAACTTGTATTCTTTAATATTTTTGATTCAACCCAAAAAATTCCGTTTAAAGACTGAACCAGATTTTTAACGCTTGCAAGAACAATTGCTCTCAATACATTCTTTCTGTTGGAGGAATCTACTATCTTATAGGGATCAAACATACATTCCAAATCGTTTTCGGAAAGCAAAAGAGAGTTACATGCAAGAGACAGCAAAGTATAAGAACCGTTCGGCAAATTTTTGGAGGCAAGAAACTCTTCATCAGGTGTAGAAAGACTAATAACAATATCCCCCATATCAATTGATTTTAATACAACTTCAAGCAAATCCTGTAAAATATTTTTTAGTATTTCATCATCGGAAGAAATTGTCTTTCTAAAATTATCTTCCTGCTTAACGGTGATTTTTACATCTTTTTCCTTGTATAACTGTTCATTATATCTTACAACTGAACTTACAAGACTTACGATATCAAAAGTCTTTCTTTCCGGAGTTTTAAGCTCCGATTCCGTTTGTGAAAGCTCTAAAAGTTTGGCCATAAAATACATTAGTTCCGAGGAATTTTTATTTATTATTTTTATATATTTTTCCTGCTGTTCGCTCATTTTACCGCCGAGTCCGTCGGTCATAGCTTGCGAGAATCCGACAATGGATTGTATCGGGGACTTTATATCATTGGCAAGTTTTAGCAAAAATTGATTTTTTTCTCTGTTTACATTTTCAAAGTTTTTATCATTTAAGTTATTTAAATTCTGCATAACAGCATCTCTAAAGTCCAGTACATAGCCTTCTGCTATTTCTTTTACCGTCATGTCAAAATAAGTTTCTTTAGTTGTTAATTTTGTAATTACCGGCTTATTAAGCTCTATTGCATTTACAATAAGATTCAAGGGATTTTCTATAAAATCAGCTATATTAGAGGTAAGTAAATGCATTTTAGAAGTTTCGAAAATTTCCGCAGCGGCATCATTCACCCACTGAATTTTTCCGTCTTTAGAGCATAAAACCAGTGCATCAGGCAATGCTTTTTCCACATCAATAGAATTTGTTCTGAATAATATTTTTTTTATATCCATTATTTTTACTTCCTTCATCTCGTATTTTAGCACAAATACCATTAAAAAAAGATTAACTTTATTAAGATTTGTAATTTTTTATATTAAAATATAGAGAGAATAAGAAGGACAATAATATGAAATATAAAGATTATTATGAAATATTGGGAGTAGCAAGAGATGCGGACGATGCGGCAATAAAATCCGCATACAGAAAACTTGCAAGAAAATACCATCCTGATGTAAATAAGACTAAAGAAGCCGAAGATAAATTTAAAGATGTAAATGAAGCGTATGAAGTTTTATCCGATAAAGCTAAGAGGCAAAGGTATGACAGTTTGGGCTCCAACTGGCAGAGCGGTGCGGATTATACTCCGCCTCCGGGGTTTGAGAACTTTAGTTTTAATTTTAATCAAGGCGGCGGTCAGAGCTTTGATTTTGGCGGCAGCGGATTTTCTGATTTCTTCAGTTCTCTGTTCGGCGATATGATGGGCGGAATGTCATCAGGCAGAGCACAAAGTTTCGGCGGCTTCGATTTCGGACAGAATGCGGGTTCTGCAAGACAAAGAAGAGCATCCTCTTCTAAACCGGAAGATTTGGATATTACAAAAAATCTGAATGTAACCGCAAAAGAGATATTTGACGGGAAACCGATATCAGTAACATTTACCGATGTTGAGAAATGCGGTTTCTGTAACGGCAACGGTTTTTGCAGCCGCTGCGGCGGCACGGGAATTTTATCAACTCCGAGAACGGTGAAGGTAAAGCTTCCGAAAGGTGTAAGCGAAGGTAAAAAAGTCCGTCTTAAAGGCGAAGGCAAAACTGATGCATATGGTAATAAAGGTGATTTATATCTGGTTGTTCATTTCAAAGACAGCGAGTATGAATTTGACGGAGACAATCTGGTAAAAGAAGTTGAAATAACACCTCCCGAAGCTGTTTTGGGATGTTCTAAAGAGATACAGACATTACATGGCAAAATAAACATTAAAATACCTGCCGGAGTTTCAAGCGGACAGTCTTTAAGGTTAAAACAAATGGGGCTTCCCAAAACCGGCGGATACGGGGATTTGAATGTAAAAATTAAGATTGTTATACAAAAAAACATGTCTAAAGATATTATAGATTTATATAAGAAAATCCAGCAGCTGCAATAATTCCGGTTATGCGGAGACATTTCCCCGACCTGCTGTTAGTCATGCTGCTTTATTTCAGCATCTTACCGGTATGGCATTATACTTGTTTTTCTGCAAGATCCCGAAATTTATTCGGGAGACATTTCA
>CALUPJ010000064.1 GCA_944322555.1 Candidatus Gastranaerophilales bacterium
CCTAAACTTCCGCCACATAAGGGTTACAACCAAAAGTCGAGGGGGAGGACTTCAACGGACACTTCGTGGACTTTTCAAGTAATTTGGTTTGATTATTTTCGGACACTTCCGGCAGGTTGAAACCTAACCACAAAGCCGCTTTACGGGGTAAAATCATTTTAACCGTACAGGATTGAAATGTCTGGTTTAATACATTGGGTTTTATTCTTTTTTTGTCGCCAATACTGTAAACATACATAAAAAGAGCCTTTTCGGCTCTCTTTTAGAAAAACTGGGCCCGGAGGGATTCGAACCCACGACCAAAGGATTATGAGTCCTCTGCGCTACCGCTGCGCCACAGGCCCTTATGCTAATTGTAGCGTCTTTTATTCTTTTGTCATTGTCCGGGCCTCGTCTTGCGGAAGCTGCCTTCGCGTCTGCTCCGGCGGCTACCTATCTCTCCTTTGTTAGCGGGAAACCCTAATTAGTCCGGAATGAAAACTTCCTACTAATTTTATTTACCCCCGAGGCAGAGTACCGCAGGCCCTTGTGTGCAGGGTAGACTTTTGTCTACCTCCAACATTACTTTATATTATCAACTAAATATTAAAAAATCAAGAACTCTGTTTTTTATGTTCATGTTTCGGACGTAAAAGAAGCATTTTTGTATCTTTCAGAGCCTTTAATCCATGCGGTGTGCGGGCCGGCATAACTATCATCTCGCCGGTACAAAGAATATATTTATCGCGTCCTATGGTTATTTCAGCTTTTCCCTCAATTATTTGTGCGGCTTCATCTGCTTCATCTGTGTGAACACTGCGTTCGGAACCTGCTTTAAATGATATTAATGTCAATGAACTGTTCTGATTGTCAAATACCAGAACTTTGTTATATGTATCGTGATATTCAATAGCTCTTAAATCAATTATTTTTTGCATAACCTTCCGTCTAAGATAATTTATTCCATAATTTACCCCAAAATATTTAATTATGCAAATTTTGCTTTTGTGGTACAATATTAGTATAAAATATCAGATTAATATTGAGGGGGATTAATGGCACAAGGGTATGACGCTAGTAATATACGTGTATTAGAGGGTTTGGAAGCTGTAAGATTACGTCCGGGTATGTATATCGGTTCAACTTCCCAGAGAGGTTTGCATCATTGCATTTATGAAATTGTTGATAATTCAATCGACGAATCTCTTGCCGGCTATTGTACGGAAATCCATGTAACGGTGCATAAAGATAACAGTGTTACCGTAGAAGATAACGGCCGCGGAATCCCTGTTGATATAAAACCCGAAAGCGGAAAATCCGCTCTGGAAATTGTTCACACGGTGCTTCACGCCGGCGGGAAGTTCGGGGACGGCGGATATAAAGTATCAGGCGGGCTTCACGGTGTAGGTGCTTCTGTAGTTAATGCCCTTTCCGAAAAGATGGTGGTCGAAGTTTCGCGTGACGGCTATGTTTGGAAACAAACCTATCTCAGAGGAGAGCCGACTTCTCCTGTAGAAAAAACCGTGCCTACAACTAAAACCGGAACCAAATCGACATTCTGGCTTGATCCCGAAATTTTTACGGAAACGACGGATATTGATGTTGATATTATTGCGACACGTTTTAGAGAAATGGCTTTTCTTAATAAAGGTCTGAAAATTATTCTTCATGATGAAAAGGATACAAAAAAAGATGAAACATTCCATTATGAAGGCGGAATTGCAAGTTATGTATCTTTCCTGAACCAAAATAAAACGGTCATGTTTGATGAACCGATTTATATGGAAAAAATAGTCGACAAAATAAAAGTCGAAGTTGCTATGCAATATACGGATTCTTATAACGAGTCTATTCTTTCTTTTGCAAACAATATTAATACACATCAGGGAGGAACACACCTGACCGGGTTCAGAAATGCAATAACCCGTGTATTAAATGATTATGCTAGAACAAACAAAATCCTCAAAGATTCCGAACAAAATTTGACAGGGGATGATGTGCGTGAAGGTTTGACGGCAATTGTTTCCGTAAAAATCGAAAATCCGGAATTTGAAGGCCAAACTAAAGAAAAGCTCGGAAACTCGGAAGTTATGCCTGCAGTGCAGGATGTTGTAAAAGAAAAATTGCAGGAATGGCTGGAGTTTAATCCAAAACTAGCAAAATTGATTATTGAGAAGACTTTGCAGGCACAAAGAGCGCGCGAAGCGGCACGCAAAGCCAGAGAACTTACGAGAAGAAAATCAGTTCTTGAAAATTCAACTCTTCCGGGTAAACTGGCAGATTGTTCAAACCGTGAACCTGAAAAATGTGAAATCTATATTGTTGAGGGAGATTCGGCGGGAGGCTCCGCAAAGCAGGGCAGAAACAGAATGTTTCAGGCTATTTTGCCTTTAAGAGGAAAAATTCTGAATGTCGAAAAAGCAAGATTGGACAAAATTTATGCAAATAATGAAATTCAATCCATGGTGCAGGCTTTCGGTATAACAATAAGTAAAAATGAAGATGATTTTAATTTAGATAAATTACGCTATCACAAAATTATCATTATGACAGATGCAGATGTGGACGGTGCGCATATCAGAACACTGCTTTTGACGTTCTTTTTCAGATACGCGAAACCGCTTATTGAAAACGGCTATGTTTATATTGCACAGCCGCCCTTATTTAAAGTTACAACAGGCAAAACCGCGGAATATCTCTATGATGAGCATGCTCTGGATAAGATGCTTAAAGAGCGCGGTATTAAATCCTTAAGTCTGTCTGACAAGACAAAAACTAAAGTAAAAACCGGGGATGAACTATTGACATTGTTGTCTAACATGTCAACTTTCTACAAATCTTATAATAACCCTATTTTAAATATTATTCCGTCAGTTGTGTTAAGAGGTTTAATCCGTTCGGAAGTTAAACCGGAAGATTTTGAAGATCAGGCTAAGATGAATGAAGTTCTGGCATATCTTGACCATTATTTGAAAGACCATGCCGAAAACTATAATATTGCGGAGGCTAAAAATTATTCGGTATCTCTGAAATATAATCCGGAAGTTGCAAAATACGCGATACAGCTTGATTTATTTGAAAACGAGCATGAGCTTATAACTGCAAATATTATCAAGAGTAACGAATTTAAGAGATTAAAAAATTCATATCCGCTTATTCGTGATTTCTTGATTGAAGAAGAAAAAATGCTTATTTTAGAAACTGAAAACGGAGAGATTGAAATTACTTCATTTGAGCAGCTGCAAAAAATTGTAGATGACAGAGGACAAAAAGGGTTGGCTATTCAGAGATTTAAAGGTTTGGGAGAAATGATGCCCCAGCAGCTCTGGGAAACTACAATGAATCCTGAAACAAGAACATTATTGAAGGTTAACATTGAGGATGCAATGATGTGCGACCAGTTATTTGATGTTCTTATGGGAGATAAAGTTGAACCAAGACGTGATTTTATTGAAGCCAATGCCGTTTATGCAACTAATATAGATACGTAGGATTTTACGGTTTTAATTAAAATAACATATTTCATAATATTTGAAATATGTTATTTTAAACTGTTAATTTTTGGTTAAGAAATTAAGTTTTTCGTGATAACAGAGTAATACTATAAGTGTTGAAAGTAAAAGGTAATAAATATGAAAGGAGAACATCATGAAATTCTTAATTAAAAAATCACCGGATGGATTTATAAAATCCGTGAATGATGAAATCAGTTCTATTTTAAACAGAAACTTTGATAGCTTTTTCCCGGAATACATCTATAATGAAGATGTTGATAAATATGCCATGCCGGTGGAATTACACGAAAAAGATACTGAATACAATGTAAGAGCAGAACTCCCCGGTGTAAAAAAAGAGGATTTAGATATAGATATTGATAAAAATCATATTACAATTAATGCTAAAAAAGAAGAAGAACACAAAGAAGATACTAAAGGTTACAGAAAATCAGAATTCCGCTACGGTGAATTTTCAAGAACGGTATATTTCCCTCAAGAAATTGATGTTGAAAAAACTAATGCAAAACTTGAACACGGTATTCTTGAAATTACTGCACCAAAGCTTGATGCTGAAAAAGGCGATATTAAGAAATTAAAAGTTAATTAAAAGGTATGTCTTATAAAAACAAAGTGCGGATTGGCTTTTATGCCAATCCGCACTTTTTAATATCTTTAGAAAATTATCAACACATTACTATCCAGAGAATCTTCCGTGTTTGTCTGCCAAGCCAGATTGCGAGCATTGAGAAAAATATGTCGTACAAAACCTGAATTCCGCTTTGTGACATAATCCAGCTTGTGACCAAATCCATGGGAGCATGTCTAAGTGTTGCAATAAACAGCATATATAATATTCCGAGTATATGAATAATTAAAACTCCGAATATAGATATTAAAAATACACGCAGAAAATCGGTTTTTCCTTTAAGCAGAGTTCCCGCAAAAAATATTGCCGGAAGAAATGCAAGTATATAACCGAATCCGTATTCAAACATATAGCTTATTCCGCCGCCCAGTGCAAATATTGGGAAAAATAATCCCAAAATTATATATCCCGCAACGGAGAGCATACCGAATTTTCTGCCTAAAAGTGCAACGATAAAAAATACAACAGGTGTTTGCGGAATATATTTATAGCTTGTTATAAAATGATGCAGAATATCATAATCACTCACATCCTGTGATAGAAAAGTCAGAGTATCCAGCGGAAGATACGGGTGTTTTATTGTAACCTGAGTGAATGTTGCAACAATTATAAACAGTATGCATAAAGCCGTTAAAATAAGGGTGCCGAGAGTTATTCTTATCGGCTCGCCTTTGTATTTAAAACTGTTTATTTGTTTTGCAATGCGTTTACTCATTTTATGTTTATTAAGGTTTTTAATCTTGCGGTATTTTCTTTATATTTCTGTTTAAATTTGTCGTAAAAAATGTTTTCGGTCCACATAATAAGTGCATCTTCATTATTATCCTGATAATATCCTTTTCTTGTGCCGAGAGATTGGAATCCGTATTTTTCATAGAGTTTTATTGCAGGATTATTTGAAACCCTTACTTCCAGCGTAAGATATTTTACCCCGTCCTTATAACAATCATCTATTATTTGGGATATAAGAGCTTCGCCGATATGGTTTCTCTGATACTCATTTTTTACGGCAATCGTAGTAACATGTCCCTCATCAATTATATGCCATGTTCCTGCATAACCGGTGAGTTTACCGCTTGAAGTCTTTGCAACATAGTATTTTGCAAGATTATTTGACATTTCATCATAAAAAGACGATTTTGTCCAATGATGTTTGCCGTAAGCTTCCGCTTCCACTATTGCAACATCTTCAATATCTTCTTTAGACATTCTTGTTATATAAATTTCTGATATTTTTTCTAAGGACATATGCTTTCCCAATCTATATCGTCATCGGTCTCTTCTCCGGGTTCAATGATGCGGTCGCCGTCTTCAAGCATGAGCATCAATGAGAGCCTGAGTTGTTTTTTGTAATTTTCAAGTGCTTTTTCTCTTGTTTTGGCACAAAATGCAAAACTCGGAATTTCTTTAATCTCAATATAATGATAAGGATTACCGTTGAAATCCAAATCTGTTCCCTCAATCAGAGTCCAGTCGAGGTTCATATAATAATCCAAATCTTTTTTTTGATTTTCGTCGTTAGCCATCAAGAGACCTTTCATTAAGCGGCTGCTTAATCATAATTCCTTCTCCGCCTATTACATCGGCCTGTCTGCCGTTAATATACAAATATACGGGCAGATTTGTATTAGCTTTTGCTGTTTTTATAATCTGGCGAATTCTTGTATATGTGCTTTCTGTTCCGCCGCCGCCTTCAAAAGCGGAAGAAAGGTCTATCATTATACTTCCTTCACCTTCTCTTACGGATAAAATCTTTGTACCGGAAGGGATTTCGGATGTAAAGCCTTTTGATTTTTCCCATTTTGTGGGAGCAGAAATCAACTCTTTTACGGCAAATTCAAAGCAGGATTTTTCTACAACCGTATCACATTCTCTGTTTACGGAACGCAATTGTCCGCTGCTGTCAGATATAAATATCTTAACTGTTTTCATTTTATGTTCAGGCATCGGTTCTTCTGTTTGAGTTTGTTCAATATCCGTAACAGATGTTTTTTGATTATGGTACAGTTTTTCGGGGAATTTAAAATTTATTCCTTCTGTTGCGAAAAATGAGAAATAAACATAAGCAACGGAAATTACTATTAGAATAAATAATCCTAGCTTTTGGGAAAAATTCATTTCTGCTCTCCTTTTACAAATATTTTACCATTAATTTTTACCTTGTTGTCAACTATGTTTACATTCTCAATATTTGCATCACATTCTTGTGTATCAAGAGTTTCAAGTGTAAATTCCAGCGGATTTAACAGATTGAATAAATTTGCGACTTTCTCAAGCGAAATATTGCCGTATGCGCTGTCTAATTTCACATTAACGGCTCTTATTTTTTCATTCTGAATTTTAAAATCCGAAGATGCTACAAAAACCTTATTTTTTGATGCCGGAGCTATCGGGAAATTATATTCTGTCAGGATATAAATTCTGTTATTTCTGATTTTAGTACTGACACCCGTGATTTGAAACAGCGGATATGCAATATTATTAACCACATTAAGTACTTTTTCATATTCTTTGCGTTTTAAGGCAGTATTCATACTTTCTTCCGATAAAATTAAATCATAAGCAAATTCCATATCAGACTTATATACAACAGGGTCTTGAGTATAATCTACATAATTATAATCGCTTAAGGATTTCAGATGAACATAAGGAACACTTATTCCTTCAACGGTAAGCTTCTCGCCGGTGATTTCAAGTCCTTTAAAAATACCTTTCTTCATGCTGGAAAGAGTATAACCTTGAAAATCAACTTTAAATTTTCCTTTGGCTTCTTTCTTTAAAGAACTTTTGATACAATGTTCCGCAATACTTTCAGCTATAGGATTCATCGGAGAAAAGTGTTTGGTGTTCTTCAGATATTCCTGCGAGTATCTGTCGACCGCAAATGCCATTCCTGATGTCAGTACAAATAAAACAAACATTGAAAAAATCTTTTTCATAATTCTTATCCTTATATTTAATTCTCCGGGCAGTTTGTTATTTTTTTACTATGAACATGCCGGTTGGTCAAAACTACTGCTATTATTACTTCCTTCATTCAGCCCTTTGTTTAACCCTTTTGTTCAGTTCCTTCATTTTCCCCTTTTGTTTATTCCCTTCATTTACCTCTTTTATTTACCCCCTTCATTTACCCCCTTATAGAATTCGCTGGTTATAAGCTGAGAATATTTTTTTTTCTCACTTATTGAAAGAGCAAGCTTTTCAGAGCCGTCTGAGGTTGTTACACCGGCGATGACTCCGGCAATATCAGAAAACGGAAGTTTTGTAACCTTGGCTTCAAATTTTGCATAAGGAACATTTTTACCGTATACATTCATAGTTCCTCTGCCGGTAATTTTAATGTCCTGTACTGTTATTGCCTGGTATTTGAACTTATCTGCCAAATCTTTCAGTTTTTTTTCAACTTCGCCGCTTTTTATATCATCTTGTGTAAGTAAAGGCTTTTTACCGGAATCAACAATTATCATCTTTTGTCCCGAGGCTGTATGTTCGGCAAGCACGGCTTTGTATCCGAACAGATTTAGGGAATTATCTATCTGAAATTCTTCATTAAGATTAGAAAAATTTCCGATTTTTTTTGCTTCTTCAAGCGCATGTTCCTGTATAAAATTTCCTATGCTGACTTTTACTGCTTCAACATATTTTTGTCCTCCGATTGCATTAAACCCTATAATCGCAAGAACCAGAAGAAATGCGTTGAAAATTATCTTTATTAGTCTAAACATTACTTGCACCTCTATCGGATATTATGTACAATTATAACTATGACAAAACCTGAAATCAATCTTGTTAATACTGCGGATGTGTGTATTGAAGATGCCACGCCTGCCATGCAGAGATATCTTGAGATAAAAAAAGAAAATCCCGAATGTTTGCTTTTATACAGAATGGGAGATTTTTACGAGACTTTTTTTGAAGATGCGGTAACTTTATCCCGTGAATTGGAAATAACTCTCACCGGCAGAGATTGCGGTGCAAAATTAGGCAGAATACCGCTTGCGGGCATTCCTGTTAAAGCAATTGACGGCTATCTGGAGAAACTTGTTGCTAAGGATATAAAAATTGCAATCTGCGAGCAGCTTGAAGATCCAAAACTTGCGAAAGGCATTGTAAAAAGAGGTGTAGTGCGAATTATTACTGCAGGCACACTGCTTGAAAGTAATTTTTTAAACCAGAACAGCAATAATTATATGTGCGCGCTTTTTAAAGAAGGGGAAAAGTGGGGATTTGCATATACGGATATTTCAACGGGAGAATTTAAAACCGCAGAATTAAATTACGATACGGTTTTAACCGAGCTTGCGAGGATAAAACCTGCAGAAGTTGTTGCTCCGGCAAAAAAAATGAAGCTTCAGCCATTTCAAATTGTGCCTGAAGAAAGCGCGGATCTTCCTGACGAAATTTTAGAAAATTATAACTGTTCCAAAATTCCTGCGAAAGTTTTTGAGTCCGGTTTTGCGGAAAGCAATCTAAAACAGGTATTCAAATTGCAAAGCTTGGAGGCTATAGGTTATCAATCCTGTCCGCTCGGATTTCGGGCTTCTGCGGGTTTGCTGGCATATATTTGGGAAAATCTTAAGGACGGTTTCCCAAAATTTGAACGAATTGAAATATATGAACTTTCAGAATATATGGCAATTGATGCCAATACAAGGAAAAATCTTGAACTCACTGAAACGTTAAGAGAGAAGAATAAATACGGTTCGCTTCTCTGGGCAATTGATAAAACAAGCACAAATATGGGTGCAAGGCTTTTGCGTTCCTGGATTTGTCAGCCATTAAAAGATTTGAATAAAATCCTTGCAAGACAGGAGGGTGTAAAAAAACTTGTTGAAAACTCTTCCGAAAGATATGAATTGGAACGTCAGCTTAAGAATATTTATGATATTCAGAGACTTTCTACCCGCCTAAGTAACGGTACTGCAAGTCCGAGAGATTTTTTAAGTATAAAAATTTCTTTGCAATCTCTTCCGCAGATTATAAATACGGCAGAATCTATCGGGCTCAATGTCTTTAAGACTATTGAGACGGACGCGGATAAATTAAAAGATTATGCCGAAGTAATTGAGCAGACAATTGATGAGAATGCCCCGATTACAATAAAAGAAGGCGGGCTCATAAAACAGGGTGTAAGTTCCGATTTGGATTACTTGAGAGACTTAATGTACAATGGCGAGGACTGGCTCAAAAAATTTGAACAAAAAGAGAGAGAAAGAACTGATATCAATACTCTTAAAGTGGGATATAACAGGGTTTTTGGATATTATATAGAGATTACCAATTCTAATCTCAGTAAGGTTCCGACAGATTATATAAGAAAACAGACACTCACCGGAGCGGAAAGATTTATTACTGATGAACTAAAAAAACATGAAGACGAGGTTTTAACGGCGCAGGTTAAAGCGTACGAGCTGGAATACAAATTATTCAGCAATTTCAGAAATTATTCAAAAGAATTTGTTACAATCATACGCGAAACAGCAGAATGTATAGCGGAATTGGATGTTTTGACATCATTTGCTTCAACTGCCGTTGAACAAAATTATGTCTGTCCGAAAATTAATGAGAGCGGCGATTTTTGTATAAAAAACGGACGTCATCCAGTATTGGAAAAGATACTTCCTCTCGGGGCATATGTCCCTAATGATATAGAAATATCAAGTTCAGACAGGACAAAAACACAATTTATGATTCTTACCGGGCCGAATATGGCAGGGAAATCAACTTATATGAGACAAAATGCGCTTATTGCTCTTCTGGCGCAGACAGGTTCTTTTGTTCCCGCGGATTACGCAGAAATAGGAATTATAGATAAAATCTTTACGCGTGTAGGCGCAAGTGATGATTTAACTTTAGGCAAGTCCACTTTTATGGTAGAAATGACCGAAACAGCTTATATATTAAATTCCGCAACAGAGAAAAGTCTCATTTTAATTGACGAAATCGGGCGCGGAACAAGTACGTATGACGGTGTTGCAATTGCGTGGTCGGTTGCGGAATATATTGCCGGAAAAGTCGGCGCAAGATGCATATTTGCAACTCATTATCATGAACTTAACGTTATGACAAAAACATATCCGCAGATTAAAAATTACAGAATTACCGTAAGTGAAGAAAACGGCGAAATAGAATTTTTAAGAAAAATTGTACCTGGCGGCGCAAGCAAAAGTTACGGGATTCAGGTGGCAAAAATGGCAGGACTTCCCAATAGTGTCATAAAACGGTCGGAAGAATTAATGACAAGAATGCAGCGCGATTTCTCCAAAAATCTTGCGGGACGTAAATCACAAAGACAGAACGAGCCGGATATTCAAGCTCCGCAATTAAATCTGTTTTAAGCTCTATTTGAGATTTTTGCAAGCTGAATCTTCCATATCCGTATAGCCGTCATAATCATTATCTATACCGTCCGAACAAGAACCTATGGAATCTTTACTTTCCGCAGATGCGTTATATCTGAGCCATTTGTCCGGAATTTTATTCCATAGATATAAAAAGAAATTTTTCAAAAAAACTGCTGCTTCTTTGTTTTTAAGTACTATTAGATTTTCGTCATTTTTGTTATTTCCGCTGTATGAAAAGTTCATTGAACCCATAATAACGTATTCATCATCAATAACTATTGTCTTTGTGTGCATTTTCCCGGCATAGTTCTCTGTTTTTACGGATATTCCGGCTCGCCGCATTTCTTCGTGCTTTGAGTATTTATTTGAAGCACTCAATGCATCTGTTATTATTCTGACATCAACTCCGCGTTTCTTTGCACTTATCAGTTCCTCCGAAAATTTATAATCGGTTATAAAAAATGCCGGAATATAAATATATTTTTCAGCTTTTTTAATTCTTGGTATAACACCGTTTGTCAAAGGACTATCCTGCGGAGAAAAATAAATTTCTATATTTTCATAAATTCTGTTATCAATAGAGGTTTTGTCGGTATGAAATTTCCCTTCATACATTTGATTAAATTCTTTTTCATATATTTTGGTTATTTGAGGTGAATTAATCAAAATAAGATTATTGGAATTAAATCCTGACATATCTGTATGCGACAGGTTTGCAGAACCTGTTATTACGGTTTTACCGTCAAATATATAAAACTTATTATGCATAATATTATTTGAACCGTTTGAAAATTTGTCAGATTTGTTATCAGGTATAATAGCGGCAAGTTTGTTTGTGTCCGGATAAATATTTCCGCCTTTGCTGTCGGTATCATATACAAGTCTTATTTTTACACCTCTTTTTAAAGCATTTTTTATTGCGTTTTCTATCTCCGGAACGGAAGAGTAACCATAAATTGCTATATCGATTGATTTTTGTGCATTGTTTATATTATTAAGAATTTCTTTGCACATATCATTTGTACACTCTCTGTCAGGTTTTAATTTAAGAGTTAAATCAGAAACTAGCAATTTGATATTACCGAGATTGGCAGTTGAAAGATAACATTTGTCTGTATTTTTAGATTCTGTTAAATTTTTATTATAATAATTTTTTCTCAATACAAGGTAGTCATGAAACCCGTTTTCTATAACCAAAAATTTTGCTCTTCTTATCATCTCAAGGTGTTTTTGAAAAGCAAATTTATTTGTAAATCCGTTGTCTTTTATACAATATGGTGAATTCAAAAATCTGGAATAATAACTGTATTTAAAATAAATCAAATCATTATTAACAGGTTTTACTTCTCTTCCCTCAAGAATGTTTTTAGCCCAATATTTCCCCAGATTACCGGATATAAAAGCTTCTTTTTCTGTTATGCCAAACTTTTCCGCTAAAGATTTATTCTTTTCACTGTAATATCCGTCAAAACAGTTAACACCTTTAAGAGAGTAGAGTTTGCCGTTACTTAATATAAATTCTGTCGGTGATATAACTTCTTTTACATAACATTCTTTTTCTTCCGGCTTGAAAATAAATCCGAAAATTATGAATAAAAAGGTTAAAATAAATATACTAATTTTCTTCATTATAATTACTTATTTCAAAACCCATTTTTTCAATCTTATCTTTAAGTTTCATATTTTTTGTTATTTGAAACTCGATAAAATGATTATCAATAGTTCCGTCTTCATATCTGCACGGATGAATAAGAGCTTCGGCAGTAATATTTTCACATTTTCTAACCGCTAAAAGTCCGTATGAAACAGTCAGAGCGGTCATCATGGAAGTATATGCAACTCCTATCAGGTAATCATTTGTATTCAATTCATATTCACGCAGTTTTTTCTTATTAATACCCGTAAAAAAGTCTAAAAGCGCTACTTTTATTAAATTTATCGGATATTTCATTGTTAAATGTCTATTCACATCAGGTATAATATAAGGTCTCTCAAATTGTGTTCTTACCTGCTTTATACGATATTCTTTCGCAAGTTTGCATACAAGTTCAAAAATAGGAGGAATAGAGTGCACATGAACATGCGAATCTATATGAGTAACTTTTGTATGTCTCATAACTTCTTCTATCTGGGCACGAAACTCTTTTTCTACCTGTTCCATAAAGACAGTATCTTTTTTATTATAAGATTTTAGCAAAAGTTGAACATAAGAGTTATTAAATTTACCGTCATCGTCCGTTAATCTGTCCAAATTTAAAGACAGAGACTTACCTTCGATAATATTCAAATGAATGCCTACGCCTAAATCTGGACAGGCAGGTATAATATTACGCCAAGCTTCTTCAAAAGCTTCTCCGTTTGCAGCAAGACTCGCGCTTTTTAATATACCGGAAGAATAGCCCTCTAATATGGCTCTGTTATACGCATTACTCATGCCGAAATCATCAGCATTAAGTACAAATTTATTTCCCGCCAAATTAAAACTCCTTTATTTTATTGTAATTTAATTGTATTATAATATAGAGAGGATTACAATGAGTGAAAATAAAACTGTATTGGCAATTATTATTCCCTGTTACAATGAAGAGCTGGTGGTCAAATCGACGGTTGAAACTCTTTTAAAGGTTGTTGAAGGAATTGTTACAAAAGGTAAAATATCCGATAAAAGTTATATTTATCTTATTGATGACGGTTCCAAAGATAAAACCTGGGATATAATAGAAGATTTACATAAAACATATGGCTCAAAAGTAAAAGGTACAAAATTTATACGAAATTACGGAAACCAAAAAGCTCTTATTGCAGGTCTTTTGGGAGTAAAAGAAATAGGCTGTGACTGTGTTATTTCTATTGATGCAGACCTGCAGCAGGATGAAAATGCTATAGAAACTTTTATTGACGAATACCATAACGGTGCGGAAATAGTATCGGGTATAAGAAATGACAGAAAAACGGATTCTTTTTTCAAAAAATATTCCGCTCTTTGTTTCTATAGGCTTATGAATCTTCTCGGAGTAAAAATACCGCCAAACCATTCCGATTTCAGACTTGTAAGTTCAAAAGGGCTTGAAATTTTAGAAAAATATTCGGAAGAGGGGTTGTTTTTAAGAGGCTTTTTCCATGAAATAGGACTTAAAACAGCATATGTTCACTTTGATGTTAAACCGAGAGCTCTGGGTTGTTCCAAGTTCAATTTTTTCTCGCTCACAAGCCTTGCTTTAAACGGAATAACTGCCTTCAGTATTGTACCTCTCAGAATAATTGCAGCCATAGGGTTTTTAACGGTTCTCGGGAGTTTTCTGTTTGCGCTTGAAGTAATAAGCGAAAAATATTTTCTGCATAATACGCCGAAAGGCTGGGCTACGTTGGTAATACTTCTTGCTTTTTTCGGCGGACTTCAAATTTTCTGCCTCGGAATTATAGGCGAGTATTTAGGACAAATTTTTAATGAAGTCAAAGCAAGACCCAGATATATTAAAGAAAAAGAACTAATTTAAAATTATATCTCCGGTTTCAAGCTTCATATAATAGCCGGAGAAATTTTTGATTATAACAAAAGAGACAGGACGCGGGAAATCAAAAATCCTGCTTCTTTTGTCTAACTGTTTGTTAAAGCAATAATATGATTGCTTCATTTTTATCGGACTAGAAATGCACTTATAAAGTATGAAACGGATTATTTACGCAGAGCAGCATCGGTGAAAATATAATCAATAATTAAACTGTCTGAGGACGGTCAACAATGAGCTGTCTACGGGAATACTATCCGTATTTAATCTGCCCGGAGGAATGTTTTTGTTTTGTCCGTGATAGTCGCTTCCGCCGGAAATAAGAAGAGAATTTTCCTCCGCGCATCTTGCCATAAACTCCGCTTCTGCGGTATTATATCTGGAATAATAACATTCCAGGCCTTCTATACCAAATTTTTTCATTGTTTCAAGCCGCGGTAAAAATTCTTCCCGTGTCAGATGTATTTCTCCTTCGCCGCCGAGAGGATGCGCCCATACGGGAATTCCGCCCGCACTTTTTATTACTTCGACTGCTTCTTCACCATTAAAACGTGTGTTTCCTGTTTTGCAGCCGTCCAGATATTTTTTCATTGCATCAAGATTATTATCAGCAAGGCCTCTTTTTACGAGAATATTGGCGAGGTGAGTTTTAACAACGCTTTTGCGGGAATACAGCCAGACAAGTTCATCTTCGGTGAATTCAAAATTCCAAGCTTTTTTTAGATACTCTATTCTTGTTTCCAGTTTTTTCTTTCTTAAAGTTTTGCCTTTCTCAATCAGTTTTGTAAGATTTTGGTTTGTTACATCAATTCCGTAACCTAAAATATGACATTTTATCTCACCGCACAGGCAGGTAAGTTCAACACCGGGAATAAATCCTGCAGGATTGAGTTCTGCCATTTCTTTACATCCCGCAACCGTATCATGGTCTGTAAGGGAATATATCTTCAGGCCTGTTTGTTTTATCTTTTCCGCCAATTCTTTTATGCTGTCGCTTCCGTCCGAGCAGCTGCTGTGTATATGTAAATCTGCCTCCATTTTTATTAACCTCCGGCTTACATTCTCTTCAGAATGATTGATGTGTTTATGCCGCCGAAAGCAAAGTTGTTGGTCATAATATAACCGCAGTCAATTTTTCTGCCCTCGTTCATTATATAATCCAGCTTGCCGCACTGTTCATCAATGTTTTTTAAATTCAGTGTCGGCGGGAACCAATTGTTATTCATCATTTCTATGCCAAGTATTGCTTCAATTGCACCGCAGGCGCCTAATGTGTGTCCTGTATAACTTTTTATCGAGCTAATCGGTATTTTGTTTCCAAACACTTCTTCGGTTGCCAGACTTTCCGCAATATCACCGTTGATTGTTCCGGTTCCGTGAGCGTTTACGTATCCGATATCCTGAGCTTTCAATCCGGCATTTTCAAGTGATTTTCTCATAACTTCCGCCATCATTTCTTTGTTTGGATTTGTTATGTGAGTGCCGTCCGTATTTGTTGCAAAACCTGCAATTTCTGCATAAATCTTGGCTCCTCGTGCCCGTGCCCGTTCATATTCCTCCAGGATAACGGTTCCCGCTCCTTCTCCTATTACAAGTCCGTCTCTATCCTTATCAAAAGGAGAGGGTGTAAGTTTTGGAGTATTATTTTTACTGCTGGTTGCATAAAGCGTGTCAAATACGCCGACCTGTGTCGGATGAATTTCTTCCGCGCCGCCTGCTATCATGATATCCTGATATCCGTCCTTTATTGCTTCGTATGCGTATCCTATACTCATTGAACCGGAAGTGCAGGCTGTGGATGCGGGTATTAATCGGCCGTGAGTCTTAAAATAGAGTGAGATATTTACTGCTGTTGTCTGCGGCATCATTTTAATATATGAGCCGGAATTTAGCAGTTTAACTTTTTTATCAATACACATTGAATAAAAATCCAAAACAGCGTCAAGAGAACCGATAGAGGAACCATAGCTTACACCTGCATTTGATATACAGCTGCTGCCTGATAGTCCTGCATCTTTCAAAGCTTCTTCCGCGGTTGCAACCGCCATTACGGAGACATTACCCATCGTACGCGTGATTTTTCTCGTAAAGTGTTCGGGAATTTTAAACCCGCTTACCATTGCGCCGAGGGAAGTATTGAGTCTTTCAAATTCATCGAGTTTTTCCCAGTGCCGGATACAATTTTCGTATGTTTTGAGTCTCTCGTAGGCGCTTTCAATCGTAGAGCCAAGCGGGGAAGCTATTCCCATACCTGTAATTACAACGCGTCTTTTCACAAATACATTCCTCCGTTAACCGCAATAACCTGTCCCGTGATATATCCTGCATCTTTGGAGAGCAGATAGTTAACAAGGCTTGCAACTTCTTTTGCCGTGCCCATACGTTTCATCGGTACAGCCTTGACGGCTTCTTCAGGAATATTTTCAGTCATTTCCGTTTCAATTAATCCCGGTGCAATGCAGTTTACGGTAATTTTTCGTTTTGCGGTTTCCTGACTAAGAGCTTTCATTGCTCCGATAAGCCCTGCTTTTGAGGCGCTGTAATTTACCTGTCCCTTGTTTCCGCATTGGCCCGAAATTGATGACATAACTATAATGCGTCCCTTTTTCACCTGAATCATTGGTAAAATAAGCGGCCTTATGACATTGTAAAATCCGTTAAGGTTAGTATTTATAACATTATCCCATTCATTATCTTCCATTGCAGGGAAAGGGTTATCTTTTGCAATTCCGGCATTGAGAACGATTCCGTAATAAATACCGTGGGTTTTAATATCTTCAAGAAGTACTTTTTTTGCTTCTTCACGATTGCTTACATCGAAGGCAAGCGTGCGGACATTTACGCCTTTTTTTGCAATTTCGGATTTCAGTTCTTCAAGTCTTTCCGCATTTTTAGAACAATGGAGGACGATATCATATCCGTTTTCTGCAAGATAAATGGCTGTTTCACGGCCGATTCCGCGGCTTGAGCCCGTTATTAAAACATCATTCATTCTCAAGAAGCTCCTTAATGTTTTTGCCCTGATATGCGTTTATTGTTGCACTGGCGATTTCATTACCATTATCATATATTAAACAATCAAAAACCACAATTTCATTATCGGTAAAAACTTCGGATACTTTGACCGTATAAGTTTTATTTTCTTCAAAATAATCCGTTTTATTGTTATAAAGCCTTGTTCCCAAAAGCAATCCCGGTTTGGGTTCTTTACCTCCGCTTTTAAAGAATGAGAAGCATCCTATTGTCTGTGCCATAAATTCAATACCGACAAGTGAGTTTATACCTTTTTCCGCTTCAAAAAATATCTTTTGAGGATAGATTTTAAATATTGAAGTCAGTGTATTTTTTTCCAAATCAACTTCTATGATATCATCAAGTAGTATCATAGGCGGTTTGTGCGGTAGAATTTTTGTTAAATCATATTTTGCCATTATTAATCCCAAATAGCCAGAGAATGTATACAAACAAATTTTACCATGAAAACAAGTTATTAATCTGTTGAGAGTAAAAGATTATTACCGCATTAAAATTTTGCCTGTAAATTTAAGTGATTTATGTACACCATTACGCTAAATATGCTTGAAATACAGCTATAATATAATTATCTTG
>CALUPJ010000065.1 GCA_944322555.1 Candidatus Gastranaerophilales bacterium
CATATCATTAAAATCTTTTGAGTCGTCATAATTAAACATATGGATAAAAGTATAAAGCATTTTAGCCGAAAATCTCTTTGTTCCGACTTCAAGCATTGTTCTAAGAGCTTCTTTGTTATTCATAATAATTGTATGTGTTCTGTTGAAAGCCAGATTGTCATAATAGTTTGCGACATTTATAATTTGACTGAATTCCGAAATGTAGTCGCTGGAAAGCCCCTGCGGATAGCCCGAACCGTCATTGTTTTCGTGATGCTCAAGCGCAACTTTTGCAATTTCTTCGGGCAGCTCAAATTTTTCTTTTATTAATTTATAACCGATTACTGTATGCTCTTTTACTTCATCTTCGTTCATTGTTATGAGAGCCTGTGAATCGGTAAGATTTATTTTCAATTTTCCTATATCATGCAAAAGTGCTGCCAGAATAACCTGATCAATTGCCATTGTAGAAAAATCCAGCTTTTGTGCAATAAGTCCCGATATAATTGCAACATTCAACGGGTGGCAAAGTTCGTATTCTCCGAGAAATCTTATTTGAGAACCCTTGCCGGATTTATGAAGCTGTTTGTATACTTCTGTTTTTAATATTCCGATTAGCGAATTCAGCTTCAAAAGACCTTCTTCATAATATCCTTGCATTAATAAATCCAGAGTGCGCTTGTAAAAATATTTAATTTTTACCTGCACTTCCATTTTTACGTATGAATCTTTATTAATGACCGTTTCAAAATCAGTAGCATCAAGCCCCTCGTAAGAAAAATTGAGCAAAGACGCATTTTCTTTTGAATCTCCGTCAGCCTCTTTGTCCTTAAAATCTTCATCATTATTAAAATCTTCGGTATAAATTTTGACATAATTTTTAAGCATAATAAGCTTGCCGGGTGTCAAAACTTCTCCTGCTTCCAATATCTTTCCCTTATTTTCGGTATATAAATCAAAGGGCAAAACTTTATATGTACTTAACTCTTTATTGGTGACAATTCTCATAATAGAATTATATCACTTTCGCTTCCAAAATCATACTGTATCTGTTCTATTTTTGATTAATAAAAATCTTTAATTAACTCTCTTCGTTATTTTTCCGCATTATTCGTTAGTTTTCGATGATAATATTCATAAACTCAATATCATCATAGTCGATATATGCAGTTTGCATAAGATTTCGCCCTGTCTTTATGGTAATTTCATTAACCTGGTTTTTTTTGATTAAGCCTGACGGGAGTCTTATTCTCTGTCCGTCGCCGTTAAGCTGAATTTCAGAAATTTTGTTTCCGTTAAAATATATTTCGGGCGGAGAAGCAAAGGCATTTGGAATCTTGTTCTGTCCCATGGAACGTGCCATTGCGGTGTCTATTCCGATTATTGAACCTATAACCAGATATACCGGTTTTGTAAAATTAAGATTTTTTAATGTAAATCTCCGTGTGTAAAAAGGCCCGATTGACTGCATTCTAAATTCTCCGGCATTTGCGGATAAGTCAGAGAAATTATTATCGCCTAAATGATACATATTTGTGTCAACAGCAATTCCCGAAGCGTTTGATTTTTCAATTCCGACAACAATCGGTGCACTGAAAGTTCCATCATTAACCGTCATTGTGAAAGGTTTGTAATTTTCTTTTTTAACAGACATAATACTGGTGCCGTTAATTTCCGTATCCAGTTCAAAATAACCTTGTTTATCGGTTTTAGTATGATAATTTTGTTTAGGAAGTGTAATGTCGGCACCTCCGACACCTTCTCCGGTTTGTCGGTCAATAATTCTGTTTGAGCTGCTGGTTCCCTGTTCCGATACACCGCCCTGAAAAGTGGCGGCTGCCGCTGCCGGAAGCAGAAAAAATGACAGTAGAATAATGCTCAATACTTTTTTCATAAAATTATTATTTTGCTTTCACTGATTTTAAAAAATTAGTCTTGTGTATATTTTTTAAGGATAATTTTGTGAAAGTAAAGAATAGAGAGTTTGTAAGTTCGGTATATATTATGCTATCTGCCGGTACCGGTAAAAGCAGATTTTGAAAAGGTCGAAAAATAACGTTTTTCGGCCTTTTTGTATTCTTAAATTGTAAAGTTTTGTTACAAAGCTTTTGTTCATACATCAAAAAGAGCAATTTTTTTAGAAAATATGACTTTATATATATAAGGTTAGAAAATATAGGTTAGGTAGGTCATGATTAATAATATTGTATCTATGGACACTCGTCCGCAGATGACGGTTACAAAGCCGACAACATCTGTAACAAGTATGGGTATGCCCCCTATTTTAGGGTTTAAAACTCCGCAGTTAAAAGAAAAAGCAATTATTAAAGTTAAGAAACTCAAAAGAGGAGATAATATTGCTGTTTTTGGCGATATTGATGAAGAATATGTTGATATTGTAGAGGAAGAAGTGCGTTTTAAAGAAACAAAAAATAAACAAAATTTCTTCAGCTCTCCGAAGTTTGTAACACCCACTTTAAAACGCAGGGTTAAATACTTGAAAAACTGCTATATAATTGACTATATTCAATCTCCCAAACCGTTCTGCGGATTAGGGACCGAGGCTGTAAAAAATCTTGCGGAGAAAGCTATGTTTGATGAAATAGCTCAGGGACGTATTGTAACCTTTTCTACTCCGTTAATACAAGAAGCTTCGCCTGCAATTTTTTTCTATAAGCTTGGATTTAGATTTACAAATCCGGCATCAAACGAATTTATAGAGGAATGTTTACGTAAAAAAATTCCCGATATTCCGGTTCAGACAGGAATGATGTATTTACCAAAATCCAGATTGCATAAACTTTTAAGATACGGAGAATTGTTCTAAAAATGATAGAAGCGCATTATACAACCGAAACAAAAGTTAAACCTCCTAAACTAATTGCAGAAGCTCCGTCTGTTATTCCCAAGCGTTATTTGTTTTCCGATAAGGAGGCTGAACAAAAGATTCAGTCAATAAATACTGATATATATGAAGGTGCAAAAAAGGAGAAAAAGAAAAATGAGTTTAATAAATTACTTTATCTTAAGATTGTTGGCGGAGTCGCTTTATTTGCAGCCGTTGTTGCCGGTATTCGCGGAATCGGAAAGTTCTTTAGAAAATCTTAATTAGGTAAATATTTATTTTTACGTTAAAATTAGGAGGTGAAAGAGAGGTATGTATGTGCGGTATTGTAGGATACGTTGGAAATAAAAAAGCTGTAGATATATTGGTAGACGGTCTCACAAGTCTTGAATACAGAGGATATGACTCCTCCGGTATAGCCGTAAATGTAGAAGGCAAGGTCGAACTATTTAAAGCTGCCGGAAAATTACAAAATCTCAAAAATATAATAGAAAAAAATTATAGTGAAATTTCCAAATCCACAATAGGTATAGGGCACATTCGCTGGGCAACGCACGGAGCGCCGACGGTAGAAAATGCGCATCCGCATTCTTGTAATTGCGGGAAAGTTGCGGTTGTGCATAACGGTATTATTGAAAACTACAAAGAACTCAGAGCCAAACTGGAATCCAAAGGCTGTACTTTTCGTTCACAGACTGATACGGAAACTGTCGCACATCTGGTTGCTACAAAGTATGGTGAAACGCATGATTTGACAGAGGCAGTAAGGCTTGCAACAAAAGAAATAGAAGGAGCTTATGCACTTTGTGTTATACATCAGGATTTGCCTGATATTATAGTTGCAACAAGGAGAAATGCACCTCTGGTTGTAGGTTTGGGCGAAGGGGAAAATTTTGTTGCTTCTGATGTTCCGGCTTTAATTCAATATACAAAGAAAGCAATGTATATTGAAGATAACCAAATTGTGACTTTAACGCCGGATAGTATAAAATTGATTGATATTGATAATAATCCTGTAGAACAAAAAACAGAAATGCTTCCGTGGGAACCGGTTGCATTGAGTAAAATGGGTTACAAACATTTTATGCTTAAAGAAATTCATGAGCAGCCTGATGTTGTAAGAAATGTTTTATCAGGTAAATTACGGGCAATAGATGAAAATGTTATCTTAAAAGAAGTAACTTTGGACAGAGAAAAGCTTAAAGATTTGAGTCGTATACAAATTGTTGCCTGCGGGACTTCTTTGCATGCTGCGTTGGTGGGAAAATATCTTATTGAGGAATTTTGCGGTATTCCGGTAGATGTAGAACCATCCAGTGAATATATTTACAGAAAAACGATTACAGATAAAAATACGCTTGTAATCGGGGTTTCTCAGTCCGGTGAAACAGCTGATACAATTACAGCAGTTAGACAGGCAAAAAGTAAAGGTTCGCATATTTTAATTATAACTAACCGTCCGGATTCTACAATGGCTCGGGAAGCGGATAGCTTAATTCCTGTAAATGCAGGTATAGAAGTTTCTGTTGCTGCAACAAAATCATATATAGCCCAGTTGATTTCTTTCTATCTGCTTGCAATTTATATGGCTGAAGTTAAGGGGGTAACGGATTTAAGTGATTTAAAACACGAATTAATAATCCTGCCTCAGAAGATTGAGAAAGTTTTGGCTCATAAAGAAGATATTCAAAAATTGGCAAGAAAATTTGCGAATTTTAAGGATTTTATATTTATAGCACGCGGGATTAATTTCCCGACAGCTCTGGAAGGTGCGCTAAAGCTTAAAGAAATTAGTTATATAAATGCTACCGGATATACTGCCGGGGAACTGAAGCACGGGCCTATTGCGATGCTTGATGATTCAATGCCGGTTCTTTCAATTCTTATGTCCGGAAAAGTATATGATAAAATTCTTTCCAATTCAGAAGAGGCAAAGGCAAGAAATGCACGAATGATAGCTCTTACTGATTCGACCGATACAAAATTAGACGAATTGTTTGAATGTATTATAAGAGTTCCTGAGATTTCCGAAATTCTTTCGCCGGCTCTTGCTGTTATACCGTTACAATTGCTGGCTTATTATATATCGGAATTTTTGGGTAAAGATGTCGATCAGCCGAGAAATCTCGCTAAATCTGTCACGGTTGAATAAAAATTTATAAGTATTCAAGGATTTTTTCTGCTATTAACAGTGCAGAATTTTGGTTTTGTCCGGTTATCAGGTTATTATCGACGACAACATGCTCTGCCCAGGGCTTTTCTGCAATGAAGTTCCCGCCTAATTCACGAATGCGGGTTTCCAATAAAAAAGGCACAAGTTCTTTAAGTTTAACAATTCCCTCTTCTTCATTTGTAAAACAGGTTACAAATTTTTTGTCAAAAATTGAGGTGCCGTCTGCTTTTTTTGCATTGATTAATCCAGCAGGACCATGGCAAACAGCACTTACAAGTTTATTTTGGTTAAAGAAATATTCAACTGTTTTTCTGACTTCGTCATTTTCGGCCAAATCAAACATTGGGCCGTGTCCGCCCGGAAAATAAATTCCGTCAAATTTTTCGGGGTTTATTTCCGATAATTTTTGGGTTTTTCTTAAAACTTTAATGCAATCGTCCCATTCTTCCGGATTGGAGCAAGACATTGACTTTTCATCAACCGGAGATAATCCGCCTAAAGGGCTGGCAACCGTGACATCAATATTAGATTTCTGAAATACAAGATACGGAACAGCAAATTCTTCAAGATAAACTCCCGTATCTTGTATACAATTACATAAAGGTTCCCTGCAGTTACAACCGGAATAGTTTGTTGTTATTATAAGTAATTTTTTCATGTTAAACCTCAAATATGTTTTGTGATTATGTTCATTAAATCGAATTTATTTCTAAGCCCGCTAAAACGTTCAACTTCTCTGCCGTTATTAAAAATTAAAAATGTAGGGAAAGAGTGAACACCATATCTAATGGCTAATTCTGCATCTTCATCTGTATTAATTTGTCCAATCCAGATTTTATCCATATCATTAAATACTTCTTCCTGTTTTTTACAATAACTGCACCATGGAGCGTAAAATTCTACAAGCTTTAAACCGGATTGTATTTCTTTATCAAAATTATCTTTTGTAAGCTGTTTTTGCATAAAAAATTCCTCCTAAGTTATCTTAGAAGGAATTCTTTTTATTTTATATTGCCGTACTAGGCACCTTTTTTGATTAAATTTTCAACAAATTTAACGGCTTCAGCCGGAATGTCGGCGCTGTTAACCTTGGAGCCGATTTCTTTCAAAATACTTTCCAGAGTAATGGTTTTATGCGGAAGAGCGACATAACGGCCGGCTGCTTCTTTAGTACTCAATAATGCTTCTTTTAATGCATTACTTGCACCGTCTATATCTCTGCGGCTTATATCAATTAATTTACCGTCTTTTCTTGCTTTTTCCAGCAATTCAATTTCCAGGGCATTTTCTTTCTTTTGTGCTGCAATAGCATCGGAGGATTCTCTGAGTTTTGCGTAGCTCATAAATTTTCTGTATAATTCCAAAGCATCATCATGTACTGTATTAAATGCATCTCCCATCCGGTTAGCGGTAGCTTTTTGTATGGAAGCTCCGGTAAAGAAGCTGAAAGGGATATTTTTTGAATATGAATTGTAACTGTTTCTTGCTCGCATTAAGCGGTCGGGAATAATACTTGCTTCTATTTTTATTTTATTATATTTATTTTTTTTCATATTTAAAAATATATCAAATTTTTTGTTCTGAACTTTTAAAGATTCTTCCCTTGTTAAAGCCGGTACTTCTGTTATAGTTTTACGCATTTTGCCGTCGGAGCGTCTGTAATAAGATTCAGTGCCGAGTATATCTACGGAATTTTCTGCATTATTTCCATACGAAGTATAGATTTCTTCATTATCCGGTAATGCAGCGGCATAGATATCAATTCTGGCTTTAGGAGCCATTTTTGACGTATTATTGTTTTCCCAGCTGTAAGGACTGTATTCCATACGCCAGTTACCGTCATTTTGTGCGGATTTGTCAGTGAATAATCCTTTAAAATTCATATTATTGATTGCTTGTATTTTCATAATTTTGTCCTCTTATTTTTTTATTACTTTAATACCTTGTTTTGCATAGAAGTTTTTTAATTCGTCAAACAGCGGAATTAGCTTTGCTTTAATTTCTTCTATCATTTTTGTTTTATTTGAAATCTGTTCATTAAGATTTTTTATCATTGCAGGAAAACCTATAATATATTTTTGAGCTTTGATAATTTCTTTGCAGTATTTTTCTGCTTCTGCACGATATTCTTTTATTTCTTTTTTTACTTTTTTAGCTTGTGATTTGATAAAAGTTTTTTCTTCTTCATCTAGATTCATCGGGTTGTCCACAAGTGTTTGCAGAGATTTATACATTGTATTCTTTTGATACATATAATACATTTTTCTGTCCAGATTCTCTTTTTGCTTCAGGTTTTCTGCCAATTTAGCTTTCACATCTGTAAGATTTTTAGTTTCGGATTCTATTTGTTTTTGCAGATTAGTGATTTCATCTTCGGCCTGTTCTTTTTTGTATCTTAAATCACCGCCTTTATCGTATAATTTTACACATTCGGCAGCCTGCCATTGTTGGTATTGAGCTTCTGTTTTGTTGGCAAAACCTCCCATTTCACGTCTGTAATAATATTTTCGGATTTCTTCAAAATCTTGTTTGAAATCTTTGCGAAGAGTTCCAAAGTAGTTTTTACTTACTTCGCTGTTAACATCCGGGTAGCTCGGTTCATTATCATAAACAATATAGTCTACAGATTCTTTAATCACATCATTTACTTTTTCCATAGGATCTGCAAAATAAGCTTTTCCGTTGGCAATACTGCGAAAAGAACCCAGAGTTTTTTCAACGCTGGAATTTTTTTGCCAGTAACTGTTGTTTTTTAAATCTTCATTTCCTTTAATGGGATCATAATTAGTAATTCTGCCTTTGAATGAAGCGGCAGTAATCTGTGATACCTGCATTTTTACCTCCTTTTGTGTTATAACCATATATATCGAATGCAATATAAATAAATATTTAATCCATGCTAGTATAAACAGATGTAAAATGTATATAGAATATTAAGAAATATTAAAATAAAAATTATTATTGGATTAATTGTTTAAATTTGATGGTTTTAGAGAGTATTAAAAGAGAGATATCTGTACTTCAAAAATGTGAATAATAAACAAGACCCCTTAAGGAGTCTTGTTAATGGTGTCGATAGGGGGAGTCGAACCCCCAAGGATCTCTCCACATGAACCTGAATCATGCGCGTCTACCAATTTCGCCATATCGACAAAACTTTGACTATTTATTATTTTATAACAAAAATTAAAAGAGGCAATGAAAAATATAAAAATTTTTATTTAATGTTTTAACAATAATATATTCCCAAAATAATTTACTTTTATCGTTGACTTTTAATTGTTACTTGTTGTACAATTCTGTTAACTATCATTTGAATAATATGGAGCAGAACATGAATTCACAACAATATGTTATATACGGTTTAATGAACGACCTTGAGGATGCTTTGGATAATAAAGGTTTCCCTTTTTTAGGGTATTCGATAGTAAAAAAAGAAGCTGTAACTAACATTCTTGACAAGTTATATGCGGCATTGCCGGATGAGATAAAAGAAGCCCGTGCTTTATTAAGGCGTAAGGATGAATTGCAGTATGAAGCACAGCAAAGGGCTGAAAAAACTGTCGCAGATGCTCAGGCTGAGGCAAATAGACTTTTGAGCGAATCAGATTTACTTCGGGCGGTTCAAAGAGAAGCTGAAAAAATAAAAGAGCAGGTTATAACTGATTGTGAAGATATTAAGCATAAGGCTTTGGATGAAGCGGAAAATATAAGAGCTTTAGCCGCAGATGAAGCTGCAAGAACAAAAGACGGAGCAACTGTTTATGCGGAACAAGTTCTGGTAAATTTAGAACAAAATCTGGCCCAATTGCAGGAAATTGTAAAAAATGGTCAGTTACAGCTGGAAAGAAGAAGAGCTGAGTCCGATGAACAAATGAGTTCTAATTACGTTAACCAGCGCCGTGAATTTGCACAAGATTTTAAAATGCAATAACCCTTGATTTAATTTCCGATATAAAATTGTTTTAGTGTTGTATTTATTACAGTGCTTGTTTTCTGCTTAAAAAATCTTAATAAATTGGCTTTAAGACTCAATATATATTACTATAAACAAGGGGAGTATTGTTTTATTTACAAGCCTGAATTATAACGAGGGAATGCCAGTGAATATTTTCAGAATCGTATTGTCGTTTTTGTTATGTTTTATATCTGTTTCGGCTTCTTTTGCCGAATGTGCAAGTATGGATTTTAATATAAATTTACCGGGTTATGTCAGGATAGAGCCTGTTACAAGTCCGGTTTTGACAGCAAATATTACGGATAGGACAGGAAATCTGTATGCGCCGATTTCCAGTAAATTTAAAATTATTTCAAATTCAAAAGAGACAAAAACTCTTTACTTGAAAGCTAATACCGTGACTGACGGAGGATATGAAGATGCAATGTTTGAGCAAGGCGGAAGGGTTTATATTGCCTTTGCAAATCTGGCTAAAATACCTAAAACCCAATCTCTTGCTAATTGCAAGCTTGGAGGTCCGTCAAAAGACAGTCCCGGAGTAGTTGCCTACCCGATTACTTCTATTGTCGGAGCAGAGACAAAATTTATTCCGTATAAAAATAAATACGAAGTCTATGCAGGTAACGGCACGACTTATGTTACGGTCAATGTAGGTTCAAACGTATTAAGCAGTTCTTTTGCCTCTAATGATCCAAAGGGTTTTTATCAAGCGGTTCTGTCTTTGACGGAAGCTGATATCTAAAATTAATTTACGGGTAATCTGATAATAGGGAGGTATGTTTAATAAAATAAAGAGGAGAGTTTTTTTAACGTCGCTTATGGCGTCATTTGTTTTGGCGTTTATTTTGGTGTGTACTTCCGTTAATGCGGAGGCTGATTTCTCCTGCCTTGAACTTGCCCGTACAAAACCTGTAAAGTTGATTAATCCCTTGTATTTGGATAGTACGAAACTGGAAAAACCCGTTATAAAACTGACAACCCCATATAAAGGCGGTGAATTTGATGAATCCGATTATTTCTCCTCTGAGATTCAGGATTCTCCGCCTCCTCCCGTCGATTTACCCGCAAAACAAAATGCTCCGCCTGAAATTAATCAGGATATTCCGCCTGCCGGGAACGTTATTGATAATGTGCAGGAATTTAATGTGGTGCCTGTAAATGATTTCTTTGCGCCGCCCGGGTCTCCTCAAAAATTTGAAGAGACATATTCTGCAGGAATAAATTCGGTAGAAGAAGGGCTGAATTTTGAAGAAGCTCCGAATCTGGAAGGCAAAATAATAAGCAATGTCCGTATTGAAGGATTGAAACTTATAAAGTCCGATGTTGTTCAATCAAATATCAAAACCGGTTCTTTATTTAATGAAGAATTAATTCAGCAGGATTTGCAAAGAATTTATTCAACAGGATTTTTTACGGACAGAATGAATGTGGAGCCGATATTGAAAGATGACGATACGGTGGAACTTGTATTTAAGCTTCAGGAGAATGTCCCCGTAACGGATGTTTCGGTTCTCGGTAATACTGTAATTTCATCAATGGAACTAATGCCGTTTATTATACCTTTGAAAGGTTTGCCGCAAAACATTTCGCATATAAACGATGCCATTGAAAAAATGACAGGCTATTATCACAACAAAGGATATATTCTTGCTTCCGTAAGCTCGGTTGATGATGACGAGAACGGTAATCTTTCGTTCAGTATTAATGAAGGTGTAATTGACAAAATAGTTATTGAAGGCAATGAGAAAACAAAGGATTACGTAATTGAGCGTAATATTATGACTCAGCCGGGTACTGTTTATAACGAAAATTATCTTAAAGAAGATTTATCCCGAATTTATTCTACAAAAATATTTAAAGAAGTGAACAGAGAAATTTTTCCGAGTGACACGGCGGACGGAGCATATAACGTAAAAGTGGTTGTTAAAGAGGACAGCCCGAACAGTCTTGCACTCGGCGGCGGTATTGATAATGCGCTTGGTGCTTTTGGCTCGGTAAGCTACAGTGAAAACAATTTCCTCGGAAGAGGGCAAAGACTTACATTATCCGGTATATTAGGTTCGGGTATTCTGTTGAGCGATGCTTCCATAAAAAACAGAATGAATTATCAGCTGGAATTAAGCTTTTTTGAACCGTATTTTTTGAACGCGGATAATTCTTTAATGAGTAAGCTTTATTATCGTGATATGGGGAGCTGGCAGGTTCCTCTGGCAATAGAAAGACGCTTTGGTATTAATGCGGGTGTAGAACATAAGGTTAAAGGATATGACAATTTAACGACAAACTTTACTGCAGGTATTGAGCATATAAGTTTGAGTGAAGGAGATTTTAATAAAATTTCCCAGCTTTACGCATTGCGAAATCTTGATATTTCACAGAGAGCAAAACAGCTTACAGGCGGAACATTTATAAATCTTGCACCGGGTGTAAGATATTCTACACTTGATGCCGATGAAAATCCGAGGAGCGGTATTATTGCGGATGCCAAATTTATTGAGGCTTTTGGTATAAGTGATATTAATCATACAAACGGAAGGCTGGCCGGCGGTGTTACCAAATATTTCCCTGTGAGAAAGAAATCATCCTTCTCTTTGACAGCGAGGGGCGGTATTAAGGTGCATGGCAACGATATGCCGGAAGTTATGGCATTTCGTTTGGGCGGCCCATATTCAGTAAGAGGTTTCAGAATGAGCGGAGTCGGCTCGGGGGATGCTTTCTTAATGGGCTCTGCCGAGCTTGCTACACCTTTACCCTTTGTAGACAGGCTAAAATGGGATTTTTTGCAAAAAATACGTTTGACGTTCTTTGTTGACGCGGGCAAAATTTTCGATCCGACGGTTTCCAGTGTCTTATATGACAGACCGTTGGGTGCTATTTCCGCAGGTATCGGACTCAGGGTGTTTATCCCGGGGGTAGGTCCGATATCTGTTGATTATGGTATTCCGCTCACAAATCCCGGAGATTACGGCTCGAAAAACGGTTACTTTACTTTTGGTACGGGAGGTATGAATTATTATGGATATTAAAAAATTGCTTACGGTTTTGGCATTATCTGCTGTGTTACCCTGTTTTGCAGGGGGCGTCGGCTATATTAATTATGAAAAAGTTGTGCAAAATTATCAGTTTGCCAAAAATTCGCTTAGAGAAATTGAAACTAAAAGTAATGAAATTCAACAATATTTGATGATGAAGGAAAAAGAATTCAATCAGATTGAATCCGCGGTGCAAAAAAAGAAGTTTGAAGAAACCGTGCGTGCGGAATTACAGACAAAGGAGCGTGCATTTAACGCTTTTCGTGATAAAAAAGAGGAAGAAGTTTACACAAGAATTCATGCTGTAACGGAAAAAATTAGGCTAGAGAAGGGTTTGGACGCAATTATTGATGCAAGAAGCGTTTTTTCGGGCGGAGTTGATATAACCGATACTTTAATCCAGCAGCTTAATAATCCGCAGTCTGTGCGCCGGCAATAATTTTTATATTTTGTAAATATAATAGCATGTGAGGCTTGATTTTAGGGCTTGTCCGTTTATAATTATATATGACGGAATGCAATTTGGTATATATACTGCTGAAGAGCTTTTCGGGTTTGATAATTAAATAATGCGTCGGGATGTAGCGCAGTTTGGTAGCGCACTGTGTTCGGGTCGCAGGGGTCGCAAGTTCGAATCTTGTCATCCCGACCATTTTTAAAAATGACAATAGAATATTAAATCGGGACGTGGCAAGGACTCCGCGCGAAACGATTGAGTATCGTTTCGGGTGGACGGTAGGCGAGTCAAAACTAAAGAGTTTTGCGAGCCGTATGGAAGATATCTACCAAACTGCGTTCCGGATGTGACAATAGAATATTAAATCGGGACGTGGCGCAGTTTGGTAGCGTGCTACCTTGGGGTGGTAGAGGCCGCAGGTTCAAATCCTGTCGTTCCGATTTTTTTGTTGTGTATACAGATTTGTCGGACAGGATTTGAACTTTTATATCTGTATTTTCGAGCTATCCTTACTCCCGTTCGGTTTACGCTCAAAAAGTCCTGTCATTCAGATTTTTTTGTTATATTTGCAATTTATTGAATTCTTACAAAAATTAATTTTTTATGCTAATCTGATTTTATGCAAGAGAAGATTTTGTATATAATTGCAGGAGCAAACGGCAGTGGTAAAAGTACATTAGCAAGTGAGTTGTTGCCATCGGAAAATTTAGAATTTTTGAATGCAGATGAAGTTGCAAAAGAGATTTGTCCTGAAAATATTGAAAGTGTGAAAATCAAAGCAGGCAAGATTGTATTACGAAGGCTTGAAAAACTTTTGGATAACCTGAACTCTTTTGCAATAGAAACGACTTTAGCCGGCAAAAATCATATAAAAACAATTAGAAAAGCTCAAAAATTGGGTTATTATATTGTTTTAATTTATTCTTATCTTGATACTCCAATTCTATGCGAAAACAGAATTAAAATCAGAGTATTAAACGGTGGTCATGATATTCCAAAAGATGATATTAAAAGACGGTTTTATAGAAGTAAAGAAAATTTTTGGAATATATATAAAGACTTGGCCGATGAATGGAATTTGTTTTATAACGGGACATCGGAATATATTTTAGTTGCACAATCAAACGATAGTGAGATTGAAATATTTAATGAGAATTTGTATAATGAGTTTATAAAGGATTTTGAATAATGACGAAATTATCTGAAAAACTTTTAAAACTTGGTAATAGAGCTATAAAAAAAGCTCAGGAAAATAATCGTAAAAAAGGCATTCCGAATGTTTACTGTATAAACGGTAAAATTATTTTTGAACTGCCGAATGGTGAAATCACAACCCAATACAGCTTTTCATAAATAATTTTTTTGTTATTAACTCTTAATTTAATATTATACATTATCCTCACTCCCGTTCGGTTTACGCTAAAAAAGTCCTGTTATTTCGATTTTCATTACGTATCATTGAAGATTTTCTTTTCTTTATTTAAAATAAAAATATGAAAAAAGTTTTAATATGCGGACTTGGTGCTGTCGGCATGACCTACGCAATAAAATTCAGAAAAAAATGTGAGCTAAAAGTTCTTGTTGATAAAATAAGGCTGGACAGGTATACAAAAAACAAACCTGTATTTAACGGTGTTGAGCAGTTTTTTGATTATGTATTACCATCAGATTCTTTCAAACCTGATTTGATTTTAATTGCTACAAAAGCACAAGGTTTAGATAATGCAATCGAAAATATTAAAAATTTTACAGGGGAAGAGACAATTATAATTTCTCTTCTTAACGGAATATCTTCAGAGGAAAAAATTAAATCGGCCTATCCGTATGCAACAGTCCTTAAGTCTTATTTTATCGGACACAGTGCTGTAAGAAACGGAAATTCCGTGACGCAGGATGGTGTCGGAAAAATTGTCTTTGAAAAAAATGAAACACTTGAGAGTTTGTTAAGAGAAGCCGGTGTTGCTTACGAATGTCCCGAAGATATTGACTATTCGATGTGGCTTAAATTTACGTTTAATGTTTTTTCAAATCAAACCTCTGCAATTCTTAATATGACATTTGGAGATTTAAAGCGAAATAATACATTTAAAGAATTTGCAAAAAAAATTGTGGCAGAAGTCTGTGCGGTGGCTGAAAAGAAGGGAGTGAAAAATCTTCAAAATTTAGAAAAAGATGCTCTCCATTCATTAGCATTAATGTGTGATGAAGGAAAAACTTCAATGCATCAGGATATTTTAGCCGGCAGAAAAACGGAAGTTGATATTTTTGCCGGCGAAGTCATAAGATTGGGTAAAGAATTCGGAATACCAACTCCTTATAATCAGGTTTTGTATGATTTAATTAAAGTGAAAGAAGAAGATAATGAACATTGCATTCATTCCGGTGAGAGGCGGCAGTAAATCCATTCCGCTTAAAAACATAAAAGAAATTAACGGAAAGCCTCTTGTTTATTGGACGGCAAGAGCCGCTAACAATGCCGGATGTATAGATAAAGTTGTTATTGCAACGGATAGCGGAGAAATAAAAAAGGTGGTTTCAGGTTTCGGACTTGAAAAATTGGAGATTTTCGACAGAAATTCCGGGAATGCTTCTGATACGGCATCGACCGAAAGTGTAATGGTTGAGTATTTAACCCGCTCAAATCTAAATGACGGGGATAATTTCTTTTTAATTCAAGCGACATCACCTCTTTTAAAATCAGAACATATTGAGGGGATGTACGAAAAATATCTTTCAGGCGGAGCTGATTCAATATTTTCTGCTGTTGTAGAAAAACAATTTAAATGGTTTATAAAACCTGACGGGAGCGTAAACCCCGTTAATTATGACTACCGTAATCGCCCTCGCAGACAGGAATTTGAAGGTCTTGTTGCGGAAACGGGAGCTTGTTATATTAACTCGGTTGCAAATATATTAAGAGACAAATGCCGCCTGTCCGGGAAGATAACATTTTACGAGCTTCCCGCGTATACTGCTTATGAACTTGATGAAGAAGCGGATTGGATTATTGTTGAGCAGCTGTTGAAAATTTATTCTTAATTTTTCGAGTGATGTAACTTATAGTCTCTCCAATATATGTACAGATAACCAAACTGCCGAAAGTATATAAGAATTTGTATTTATTAATTTTATAATATTGGAAGAGTAATCCTTTGGGTAATTCGCTGTATGATTTACCGTCCAGAGCAAAAATGCATAGTTCAATCAGAAAAATAACAAATGCGTGATTTGCCATTATATGTAAAGTATTTTTCCCTATTTTATCAATAATACTTCCTTCTTTAACCAGAGGTTCAAGAAGTTTTGACATGAATAAAACAAGATAGATACCTGTAAATGGTACTATGAGTGGTGACATATTATGAAATAATTTTGCTTGATTAACATCAAGATGGTATCCGTTTGAAAAGATTCGTAACAAAATAACTTGTGCGGCAAGAACAATGCATAACCATTTTGCATTGAATTGAACCTTGGTTTCAAGTTTATTTCTGTATAACCAACCTGAATAAATGTAAAACAATGTAATAAGTGTTTTAATTATTACTTTCATAACGCCGTGTGAAGCCTGAAAATTATCTTTTGCAAGCAAGACGGCAGTTACTCCGCAAATAATAAAAAATAATGTCATAATTATATATTTATATTTTTCTTTAATTTTTTTCAGGAAAAACATTATTATTGCAAATCCAACCAATGATATTGCAAGTTGATACAAAAACCAGTTGGGGACGTTAAACCAGAAAGGGGTCGAATCTATAGGAGATATGGTTAATGTTTTTAAAGACGGCATCTTTCCGTATAATCTGTCAAACCACAAATAAACCAGAACTGTCATTCCGCCAAAGAAGAAATGGTAACTGTAAAACCAGCCTAAATACTTGCAAATACTTTTCTTTATAACGCTTAATAACTCTTTATTTATATTAAAAAAGTAGCCTGCTATAAAAAAGAACAAAGGAACATGCCAGGTGTAATTTCTAAACAAATCTCCAAAAATTTCCCAGCGGACATGCCCGCCTACAATTGCCGTAATACCTATTGCTTTGGCAATATTCATCTGCATATTAAACGATTTCAAATTACATCTCCCCATATAGTAAATTTTAACAATTTACTATATATAAAATCATAAATAATACGTTTTTACAATATGCGATAACATTCCTTATGTGTTTTAAAGACATTATAATAAATTAATCGGAGTTTTGGCAGTGAATGATACAGAGATTAAACAGCTTGTAGGACAGAATATAAAAAAGTACAGACGTAAGAATAATTTTACGCAGTTCAAGCTTGGGGAACTGGCAGATATTAATCAACGGCAGATTGCACTTATTGAAAGCGGCAAATCTTTTCCTTCACTGACGACTTTAATAAAATTTTCCAATGTTTTTAATTGCAAAATATCCGACTTTTTTGATATGGAATACACTGCTCCCGAGCAGGATTTGAAAGAATCGTTGAAACGGGAAATCGACAAAGCCGATTACAACGATTGTAAACGGCTTTATGCGGTAATAAAAAGTTTTATGAGTATTTAGGGTTTTTCTTCTTTTTTAAAGTTAAACAGATTTTTTAATTCTTCCGCACTGTTTTTCAACTGGTCTTTTGTTATATTCCATTGTTCTTTTGAGTTTTGAACGGCATCGGAAACCGCTTGTATGGTATTTGTCACATCTTCATTAACTGACTGTTTGATATTTTCAACAGTTTCTTTTATCGTTTTGGTTTCAATTGCACTTGTATCTACATCGGTTAACCACTTAAATGATTTTATGGATTTTGGTTTCCCTAAAACTCCGTTGTGGACGACTTTAAAATCTTTATAACTCGTACTTCCGCTTGAAAGTACCGGAATAGCGTCAATATTTTCATTCTTTGGACTGGCAGTTAATGCGTTTATTGCACTTACCGTATTTGTTCCGAATTTCGGAATATAACCCAGCAGTTTGCTTGCGGACAAATCTCCGAGCGGACCGAGTTTGGCTACAACCGTGGCATCAAGACGTCCCAAAATCGTCAAAATAGTGTTTGCATTTATTAAATTATATTTACCTTTTATGTAATAAGCAAGCAGAGGACCGGAGCTTTTTATCGGTTTTAATTCCGCCCAGCCGTCCGAGAAAGCAAGTTCGCCGTTTATGTAGCTGAATTTTGCGGTATCGGCAATACCGATTGCTTTTGTTATAGCAGTAACTGTTGATTTAAGCAGGGTATTATTTACAATATTATCTGCCTGAAGCAGGTTTTCAATTCTGCCTATTGTGCCGAAAGCTCCGTCTTTTACACTAAAATTCAGAGCTCCTTTCATTGAGTGCATCATTTCATTATAGTCTGCAACCGTAAGAGATAATTTTGTATTGAAATTTAAAGTTCCGGAAAGAGCGTTCTTAATTCCCGCCGCACCTGAAACTGCTTTTTCAGCGTTCATGTTTTCGCCCGTAAAAACAATCTCTGTTCCGGCATTGGTTAAATTATATATAATATTGCCGCCGATTTTTCCGTCAAAGGCAGTTCCTTTGAGGTTGTTTAGGCAGAAGTCATTACCCTTTAGAGAAAAATCACTTGTGATATTTTCCGCTTCAATACCTCCGGACGCAAATTTTGCTAAAGAAGCGTGCCCGTTAAGGACATGTCCGTTAAGTTTAATATTCAAATCGGTCATATTTACCGGAATTTCGGGTATACTTAAAGCAGGAACATCTATATTTCCTTTAAGAACAGGGTTTATAAAGCTGCCGGAAATTCCGACATTGCCGGAAAAAGTCATATTTGATTTATCAAAGCCGGGAATTATTATGGTTGACTGTGCTGTTGTCGAATACAGCAAATCCATGGTTTGTTTTGCAACATTCAAATTTCCTGCAAGTGTAGATTTTATATCTCCTGTTGAAGTAAAATCAAGATTAATTTTTTCTTGGAGATAATTTTTAATCATTCCTGATATTGTTGTATTAATTTTGTTAATGCTTACCGGAGTTTGTGTTATTTCAATATTTTCTTTGCCTATATTCAATTTTATTTTAGGTATTGAAACCGTTGCGGCAGGGTTAGTAATCATAATATTTGAGCTTTCCGCACAACCCGTAAATGTCTGACCTGCTATGTTAAGGTTTGCCAACGGAATTTTCAATGAAGTATTTGACGGTATATTGTTTATATTAAGGTTATCAAGATTAATTTTAATAACGGGGTTTATTTTATTAAGCCGACCCGTGATATCAGCATTAACTCCTGCTGTACCGCTTTTGATATTATTATCTTTTAATAATGCGGTTTGCCCGAGTGCAAGCAAAAGACCTTTAATATTAAGCTGTTGAGCGGTGAGATGCAGATCGCAATTACCGCTTTCTTTAATTGTTCCGTAGAATTTGAGAGGGTGATTGAGAATTGAAAATCCGATATTGTTAATATTAACATTGTTATTATCAAGCTTTATGTCTGCATTAATATCATTCACACCAATTTTATACAAACCGTAATACAGTTTTGCGGAAGGAATTTTTAAGTAGCCGTTTGATTTTACTTTTTTTAAGTCTGATTTAATATTGAAATCGGCATCAATTTTACCGGCGGCGCTGATTGTCTGTAAATCTTTAATATTAAATATAAGAGCCGTTTCTTTAATAATTTTTACTATATTTGAAAGTTCTGCTTTGGATTTAAAATACAAATCAATATTTGGATGTTTTCCCGTTTTTATGTTTCCGTTAATTTTTGAGAGTTCGTTCTGTGCCGTATAAATATCAGAAAGAATATCTATATTTTCTCCTTTAAACTTTAGATGTGCATTGCTCGGGGGCAAACCTATTATTGAAAGATTTGTCACATCGGCATATCCGTTAATACTGTTTCTTGTAATGACCAAATCCGCTTCCGTATTCAATGTAAATTTATTTTTGTACAATCCGTCCAGGACAGCCATAATATCAATCGGTTCGGAATTTTGAGAATCCCCGGTTTGGGGCGGATTGGTAACAAGTTCGTTAAGCTCGATTTCCGGCATAATTTTATTATAGAGTTTCAGACTGTATTTCAACTGTTCTTTGCCTTTAAAAACAGCTTTGCCGGAGGCTTTTACTTTAACATGCTTATTCAGAATAAAATCTGTAATTTCCGTACAATCTCCGGAAAATACGTAGTTGTCTCTACCGTCCGTAAGGTTAATATTATATTTTTCTATTCTTATATCTGGAAGTCTGTTTGAAAATTTTAGCGGGAGTTCAACCGGCGTTTTTGTTTGTTCCGACTGCGGCATGTTTTGAAGTGCATCTAAAGAGCCGTCTTTATTGATTTTAATATGTGCATCAGCATTTTTAAGTTGTACGGTATCAATTTCAATCCTGCCGGCAAGAAGCGGAATCAATGACATTTTTATCCGAAAATCATCTGCTGAAAAAAACGGCATATTATCTTGTTCCGTCAGCGTAAACTTGTTTATGCCGAGTCCCGCCGTTAGTTTTGGTGTTGTTACAAGCCTTACACCGTCGAGTCTTGAAACAAGACCCGTCGCTTTATTAATTTCCGCTTCAATTTGCGGAGTATATCCGTTTACAATCGGATTGACAATAAGAGGAAGCGCAAGAAATATTATATATAAACTTCCGGCTGCAGCTAAAAGTGCAATACCGAATTTTTTCAAAATTTTTTTATTCATAAAACCCCTCCTCTTTTTTATTATTATATTAAAAAAAATAATATTTAAAATAGCCTTTGCGGTGAATAGTGGCTTTGGGACATATTAGAATGAAGATTTGTAAATAATTATTTAGTTTTGTAACAATCTTCAGATTTTCCCTAAAGTTTTTTGAAAAATATCCGTAAACACTAATATACCAAATAAGTTGATTAGGAGCTTTAGTCGTGAAAAAAGTAGTATTAGTGTTTGTGGCATTTTTATTTTTAACAATGAATCAGGCATTCGCCTACAGATTAACAACATTTTCATCCGATGCAAAAATAATTTCCGCAATGAAACTGTTGGAAAGATCCGGCGAGTATGATGTATTCAGAAATTTGCAGAAATACGGAATGCGCGTAAAATTCAGCGACTTGTCAGGAGTAACATATAACAGCAAAAAAGCTTTTGCCGTAAGCACATATAACAAATACGGTACAAGAGTTATTTTAATTAATTCTATTTACAAAAATGCTCCCGCGGAACAAATAGCTTGTCTTATAGCTCACGAAAGTTTCCATACCGGCTATAGCGCAGACCTGGAAGAAGAAACTCTTGCTACACAGAAAGAAGCTGCTTGCTGGATAAGATTAAAGGTTGCGTCTAAAGCTTATCCTGACAGCAAATTGACCAGAAGATTAGATAAATTAAGCGGTTTATATATGGCATCCGACAGCAACAATAATCTTGTTGAACAAAAGATTGCAAGCAGCGGATTTTACAGAAACCAATTAGGGATTAATTAAAACAGCCTGTACTGAATATTTTAAATAAAATAAAAGCGATAATTTAAAGGAATTATCGCTAAATTATGTGTGTGTATTATATTATAGAATTTATGATTATAAAACTCTTAAAACTTACGCAATAGCATTGAGCTGTTTTTCCTGAGAGTTTTGCTCGTTATTGCGGATCATGCTGAAAGTTCTGTACAGCTTGTATCCGAGAGCTTTTAAAGGATTTGTATCAACAGAATCGGCATTTTGTGCAAACTCCTGATTTTGTTGAAACTTTATGGTAGCATTCGGGTCTCTCAACATAAGTATAGCATTTTGAGAATCCGCTGTTTTAACTTTTTGTGTGTTTTCTCTAAAGTTGGTTATATTATAAATTTTATTTACTTGCATAATAATCACCTCTGTGACCTTTCTGTTATAATTAAGTGTTTTGTTTACACTTCATCTAACAATTTCATTATGCACTATATCAAAAAAAAAGTCAAGTGGGTTTGTATCTTTTTGTAAACTTTTGTGAAACGTAGTAAATATAGGTAATAGGGGATAAAATGTCAAAAATACACTTAAAAAATAGTCCGATTGGTTATTAGACAGTTGATGTATTTATAAAATGTATTCTCCGGCATGCCTGTATTATTTATAAAAAACTCTATTGACCATATTTTAGTCAAATGAGATAATCAATATATGAATTATTATAAAAAATATACTCCGTATTTGTTTTTGCTCCCTGCGGGTGCTGTTTTAACCGTATTCTTTTTTATACCTTTTTTCCAAACGTTCGGATTGAGTTTTTCTGATTATTCTTCAAGCATATATCATCCTTCTTTTAACGGGATTGATAATTATATAAAGCTTTTTAAAGAACCTGTTTTTTATAAAGTCATGTTTAATACTTTTATGTATCTTGTAATTGCCGTTCCGTTTTTAGTTACATTCCCCCTGTTTCTGGCTGTTTTAATAAACCAGAAAATAAGGGGAATTACGCTGTATAAGATTTTGCTATATTTCCCTGTAATCGTTTCTATAGTTGTTGCTGCAATTGCTTTTAAATGGCTTTATGCAACTCAGGGAATTTTGAATTTTATTCTTGAACAATTTAATTTTGAACCGGTCGGCTGGCTTGTGGATACAAAATGGGCATTGTTTTCTGTCGCTGTTGTTACGATTTGGAAAGGTATCGGATATTATATGATGATATATCTTGCGGCCTTGATGAGTGTTCCGCAGGATTTATATGAAGCTTGCGATATTGACGGTGCAAATTTTTTAACCAAACATCTTACGGTTACGATTCCTCATATTATGCCGACCATTGCTCTCGTTTCTACCATAAGTACCATTTCTGCAATGAAAGTCTTTGCCGAAATATATGTTATGACAAAAGGCGGGCCTCTTAACTCTACAAAAACCATTGTTTATTACATTTATGAAAGAGCGTTTGAAAATCTTGATTTGGGTTACGCATCAGCCCTTTCCGTTGTGCTTTTAATTGTTGTCATGGTATTTTCACTCATCAATATTTTGTGTTTTGAAAAAAACAAATACGGTGATATATAATGAAAATCCTTGTTATAACGGATCTTTATCCGGTGAAAGATAATGAAAAACATACACCGCTTACAATTAAAAGTTTTGCCTGCGGCTGGAAAAAGCTTGGCCATGATGTCAGCGTAATACGGCCGAATTTTCTTTTCAATTCTTTTTTGCGGGGTAAAACATTTTATAAGAGCGGAATATATGAGGATGTCGAAAATATTAATTTTTTTCTGCCGTTTGTCGGAAATATTAAAAATAAAATTAAAACATCATTGCATTCATTTGATATTATTATTGCTCACATGCCGAGCGGGGTAATTTTTGCTGACAAACTCGGACTGCCATTTATTGCGGGAGTCCACGTTTCGGATTTAGAGGTTTTGACAAATCCGCTCTATTCAATATATTTTAAAAGCGAGCTTGAAAAAGCTCACAAAAACGCTAAAAAAATAGCTTGCCGCTCCGAAGTTATAAAACAAAAATTCTTAAAACAGTATCCGCAATATAAGGATAAAACATTTGTCTGCTATTCCGGCATTAATTTTGAGCCGATAAAACGGGAGTGGAAGCCTAAAAGAAAAGTTTTGACCTGTGCAAATCTGATAAAGCGCAAAAATATTGATAAGGTTATTAGGGAATGCGAAAGGCTTGACGTTGAATTAGAAATAATCGGAGAAGGCAAAGAGTACAAAAATCTCAAAAAATTGTCGGCAAAGCCGTATTTTACAGGCCAGCTCCCTCATGCCGCGGTTTTAGAAAAAATGAAAGAGTCTGATATTTTTGTCCTCCCGAGTATCAATGAGACCTTCGGAATGGTTTATCTAGAAGCAATGGCTTCGGGATGTATTACGGTATGTACAGCAAATGACGGAATTGCAGGAATTATACAGAACGGAATTAACGGATATTTTTGGCGTGAAGGAATTATAAAGCAGATTTATGAGTCTGAAAATCAGAATGAAATTCTTCAAAACAGCTATGAGACAATATTAAATTATACGGAAGAAAATGCCTGTCTGAATTACCTGCGGGAGATTAACTGAAACTATAATAGACATAATCATAACACTTAACCCCCAAAAACTAAACTAACAGGTAATTTATGTTCATACAGAAACCTTTACAATTTCTGTATGGAGATATGTTGCTATGGAAAAAATGCAAAATAAATATTTGGAAATCAAAAATATAAACAAAGATATCGTAAACTGGGTAGAAGATGTTGCGGAAGAAAACAATTGCCGTATAGAACGCAAAGAATGGAAAAGCAAATATAACAGCTATGTGGTATACGATTATGAACCGTTTTGCTCGGAGGGGTTTGAGATAAATATTTTGTTAAGCTCATATGATATATCTTATCTTAATTTCATAAAATACTTATATAACGAAAAGCTGAGTACTATAGAATATTTGGACAATTGTGTTAAGATTCCCGCAATAAAAAACTATTCATTTTAAGAAAATTGGTATATAATATTCCTTATCCGACAAGATGAGGAATATTTATTATGAAAGAATTTTTTAATGATTATGTACAATCTCTTGAAACTTATATAATGTTTCGTATTAAAGAAACAGTGGCCAGAATTACGCCGGAATTAACGGCAAAAGGAAGAGCCCCGATTAATTTATCTATGGGGGCTCCGACTGCAACTCCGCCTAAATTGTTAATTGACAGTCTTAAGCAGGCGCTGGACGAGCAGGGTATTCATACATATTCAACTCCGAAAGGTGAAGCTTATTTCCGTGAAGCTGTTGCCAAACGTATGAAAAGCAGGTTTAATGTGAATTTAAATCCGGCAACAGAAATATTCTCTCTTATAGGTTCAAAAGAAGGGCTTGCAAATTTTATAAGAGTAATTATCAATCCTTCAACTGATATAAAAGAAAAAGAAATTGTAATGGTGCCTGACCCGGGCTACGCTTCGTACGGAGAAATGGTGAAAGTTTCCGGCGGGCTTGCATATCCTGTGCCGTTAACACCCGAAAATAATTTTATGCCTGACCTGGAAGAGGTTTGGAATGAATTTTTAAAGAAAGGTTACAACCCTAAAAAAGTAAAGGCATTGCTTATAAACTATCCGAACAATCCGCTCGGAGCAACTGCAACGAGAGAATATTTGCAAAGTGTTGTGGATTTTTGCAAAAAACATCATATTCTTTTAATGTCAGATGCCGCTTATACTGAGATGTATTTCAAGCCGGAGTTGAAACCTATGAGTATTTTGGAACTTGAAGGCGCAAAGGATATCGCTGTTGAGTTTTTCAGTTTTTCAAAACCGTATGCAATGACAGGTTGGCGTTTGGGCTGGATTTGCGGAAACGAAGAAGCCGTAAAAATATTCGGAAAACTTAAATCCACCCTTGATTCAGGCTTGTTTAAGGCTTTGCAGAAAGCAGGCTCTGTAATACTAAACTCTAAAGAGGGTGATGAATATATAGAGAATGCAAATAAAGTGTTTAAGAAAAATCAGGAAATACTTGTTAAAGGCCTTAAAGAAGAACTTGGCTGGGGAGATTTTAACGTACCTGATGCAACGTTCTATCTCTGGCTTCCGATACCTCCGAGATATAAATCTTCGGTAGAGTTTACGGACGAGCTTATGGAAAAGTCTGGTATCGTTGTTGTTCCGGGTGATGCATTTGGTGAATACGGCAAAGGATATTTCCGTGTATCAATTGTATGTCCTGAAGAACAAATTAGAGAAGCAATTCAGCGAATGAAAAAAGACGGCTTTTGCTACTAGCAAAAAAAAATATTTTTGGGTTTATAAATCAATATGAATATAAATCCGATTTTTAGTGAACAATCAAGAGTTAATTTTCAGTCGACGTATCCTGTAGTACATTGGGTTGCAGAAACAAACGGGAGTTATGCGCCGGTTGTAACCAATGATTTAATACGAAAACTGCAGCAAAAGCTGGTGCGGGCATTAAATAAACGTAATGATGTGCAATCTGATACAATAACCGGAGTAAAAGAGTATTTAAAGCATTCAGATACGGACTTTTCCAATATACCCCGTGTACGCTCTTTTTATGACAGATTGGCGTCAGGTTTTTTTACACCCTCTGCATATATGATTACGGGTAAAGATGTGGCCTTATTTGAAGATACGCTGGGGCGGGAGATTGGGCGTGAGAAAGGTTATGCGCGTGATATATTGGGAACCCCATATTCTGCAGAAGCATTGAGTGCGATACAGACATATAAGATAAAAGGTCTGCAGTTTGTAAAAGAAAAAAAACGTTTAATAAAAGATAAAACCGGGGAACCTTGCTCTTTACATACGAAATTTGAAACGGTTCGCAGTAAGAGCGGAAAAATTAAAGACTATCGGTTGGTAGATGTAAGATTTATGCCGGACAAGGGAGATAACAGTCCGTTGGAAAGATATCGCAAATACATGACAAATACTAATATGAAATCGAAAGATAAAAAATAGTTTTGCAGTTAATATATTTAAAATTTTACCCACTTGCAATAAAAAAATCAGCATGTATCATGAGAATATCGCATATGCGGGGGTAATTCAGTGGTAGAATGCCTCCTTGCCAAGGAGGATGTCGCGAGTTCGAGCCTCGTCTCCCGCTCCATTTAAAAAAACAGTATCCACAGACCATTTAGGAAAGTGGATAATTTTTTTTATCAGGCAGTGTTTTTTCTGTTCTCACATTTTGCTCACATTTTTAGAAAAACTATAAAAAATGTAAAAGATATAAAATATTCAAAATTAGAAGGTTTGGCTAAAACTCCTTAATATTAAATATTTTTAGCAAATTTGTAAAAAATAAGCTAGGGTATTTGTTGTATGGTATCAGAGAAAAAATATTTTTTTTGACAGGATTACCGCAAAAAATTTTTTTATATGTTTTATTAAGATTATGTATAGCAATGCAACGAATAATATAAATTTCGGACTAAGAATCAGGCTTTCAGATAAAGGTCTTTTGAATCTTCCGCAAAAGACTGATATCTTATATTCTTCAACCCCATTTGATTTTTTCTATAAAGAATCAAAAAGCAAAAAGGGGCTGGATATTTTATCCGGAAAAATCAGAGCACTAATTCGTAAAGAATTAGCGAATAATACTAATTCGGAGCTAAAGAAAAATTTACTGAGATTCAGTTATAAGTGTGCTAATAAACTAAGAACACTGGCGACCAAACTTTTAATATTAGAACATTTAAAGCCTTTTTATGATTCTTTTAGGCTTATTAGAAGTATAACGCCTTCTTCTTCTAAATATATTGAAGAATGGGCTAAAATGGGTAATTCAATACACAACAAATTTATTGATATGAATATAGAAAATGGCAGCATTGAGAAAATTGCTAAGTCTTGCGAACCGCATATTTTTCTTATGAACCATGAAAATCCCGAGAAAGATAAGTTTATTTATCCGATTTTTAATTCTTTTTTGAATTATGCATATACAGCGTACGGCAAGCAATATGAATGTCCGCGCCCTAACATTATAGTAAGTAAAAATGTTTTAAAATTAGTAAATAAAAAATTTAGAGCGATATATCAAAAAATGGGACTTATATCAGTCGATGCATCTCCGGATAGAAGGAATTTTAAAGAAAATGTAATGCCTATAAAGTACGTTATAGAGAAATTTATTCAAAAACGTTGTAATTTGTTTGTTTTTCCGGAGGGTAATAATTCTATTTATAAAAATAAATCGTTGAAAGAAAAATTTCAGCCTGGTGTTGCCAAAATAATAAAAAGTATTTTAGATATTAACGGAACTGTACGAATAGTTCCGTTGGGCTTATCTTATAAACAAGAGAAGGGTAATATGGGGTCTATATATATAGGTAAAACAATAACAATGTATCAAAAGGAGAATAAGATATATTATTTATTGGGAGAAAGTGAAGAACAAGTTTTATGTAATTCTAATACAAGAGAAGTAACGCCGAATATTAAAAAAATTTTATGCGGAGAGCTAGAAAATAATATAATATTAAGTCAGTTGGAATAATAAGTTATTATAACTTAGATTAGTATATGAAATAAGTGTGTTTATAATATCCATATATTGAAAAAACTTAATTGATAGTTTATACTGTGTTTACGCACATTGATAAAATTTAAATACAAGGATGTACCGGTCTTTGCCGTCTGCTTGGCGAGGATAATGCGCAAGCCGAACGCACAGAAGTGCGTGAGGTGCTGACGGGAAAAACAGAGTCGTGTTGTTTTAGCAATACGGGCAGGTTTTTCGGGCGGAGCCGTCTTCACAAAAATATAAACGATATGGGGATGTACTGGTTTTGACGCCGTGATTGGTAGGTTCGGATTGCGAGTACGGGCGCTGTTCCCGTTTATCAACGAGCAAATAAATTAGACGCTAACAACGTTGTATCAATGGCTGATTACAGAGCACAAAGACTCGCTGCTTAATAATAGCAGTTCAGCCCGTTCAGTCTGACCAGCTTGCCGTTTGGCTGAACGATAGTATGCAAGATGCAGTACGCAAATGATGGTATGCGTATCAAGATTTACCATTAAAGGTTAGGCTTCCGAAAAAAGTCTCTGGATTAATTCAGGTTATGTAACTTTCCATGTTAATCCGAGCCAATAAGTTACTAAACTCGTAGAAGTTCGCATTTATCCACGATGGACGCGGGTTCGACTCCCGCCATCTCCAGTTTATGACTTTTTCTTTTTAGCAAAGAAAAAGTAATCAAAAAGAAAATAACATATTGTCGGGTGACGTAAAAGACATTACACATTTTAATATAAACTTATTGTCACCCTCATAATTAAACTACCTGTTTGTTGCTAAAAAGGTTAGAGAATTTATTAATTACTTTTAGTTTGGCAGGGTATTTCATAAAGTCTGATTAAATAATTACATTTATAGAGATAGCCAAGGTGCAGGTCTTGCGCACTACCAAAACTACAAAATATGTGGTAGAATAAAAAAGTAGCGTTAGCGCAGTTGACTGTGCCGAAAAAATCCGAACCGTTGAGGATTTTTGAGAGGTAGCCAAAACGGAGGTTTTGCGCGCTACGCAACTGCATACAATTGAAAATCGAATATATACTAAGGGGCGTTAGCGCAGTTGGTAGCGCACGACACTGGCAGTGTCGGGGTCAGGGGTTCGAATCCCCTACGCTCCAAATTTTACAACAAGAGCCGTAAAGGCTCTTTTTAGTGGCTTTTTTTAATATTTATTTTGCTAATAGAAGATTTTAATAGCATTTATAAATCAGGTCCTGATTTTGAAACTCCGCAAATTCTTTATAAATATAGGGAATATCAATTGTAATTTCACCTTTTTCGTTGTCGGGTGTCAGGTTATAATCATTGATAAAACTTTTGTCAAGAGCAATTTTGTATCTGCCGGGAGAAATCCCCGAAAAATAATAATTTCCCAAATTATCGACCGTAGAATATGCAATTTCGCAGCCTTCTTCATCAAATAAACTGACAATAAAATCATTAACTGGCATTTTCCTTTCAAAATCATCCTCAATTAGCAGTTTGCCGGAGATATTACCGACGGTACTTTTGAGCGGGAATTCGACACGGGTTGTTTTCCCAGATTCTACAAAAATAGCTTGTTTCAAATCTGTTTCGGGTGACAGATTTGCATGAAGATTATCACCGTCAAGTTTTACTTCATGATATCCTTTTTCCACATTTTGAAGCGGACAAAATCCGCTTCTTTTGGTTTTTATGGAATGGCTTTTCCAGGAAACGGTTATAGGAACATTGGCTACTTTTATATCATCTTTATCAAAGATTTTATTTTTGTTTTTGTCTATATAGGCCGCTATTTCAACAAAACCTTCATTAGGTGAAATTGTACCTATTGATTGCAGTCCGTTATCAGAAAAAGCAAATGTATCGTTAAATGTAAAATTAATTGAGTGGCGTGCATTGGACGGTATGTACATGTTGTTGAACATATAACCCATGGCGGTATTATATTGGTAATTAAGACTTATAATCATTCCCGTTTTAGTACGGTAACCCAGAGCTATGTTGTATGTAAAGCCTCCGTCAAGTCCCTGATACTTATATCCGGTACCGAGTGCAAGAAGTATTCTTTTAAACTCCGGAAATTTATAGTTCACTTTTACCATATTGTAATCATTTTTTGCACTGCCGGTTTCATAATTGACCGTTTCGTGTCCGAGAGATAAAACTCCTTTATTTTGGGAAAGTCTCAGATTTGAGTTAACATATATTGTATTATATGTACTTTTATAACCGTTTGAATAGCTTGAAGAGGAATTGTATTCGGTATTATAAGCATTACCCATGTATCCGGCTTCCAGAGAAAGTTTTGAATTAATGTTTTTAGACGCGTTCAAGTTGTAATAATAGTTAAGATTATGTCCCGTGCTGTTTTCTCCGTATCTAAGATTACCGTTAAATCTTAGTTTTGCGAAATCGAAAAGATTGGCTCCCGCATTTAAGTGAGCTTCGTCGAAAGTTGTTATTCCTCCGGCATATCTTTGGTCAAGGTTAGAAAGGTAACGCGTATAGCGTATATTTGTATTAAATTTTTCTCTTGAATAGTTATATACGGTTTCGGCACCGAGCCTGTCACAAATAAACCCCGAGTCGGAGCCTGCAACGTAATAATCGGGAGACTGCTGATAGAGTCTCATTTTAAGAGTCGAGTTTTTGTAATCAAAAATATTTTCGAGAGACAATGAGTATCCGGGGGAATAGTTTGCGGTATTATAGTTGAAATCACGCATCAGAGAGACTCCGGCGAGTGCATTTAATTTATAAAACTCGTTTTTATAAAGGCTGAGTGTATTAATAAAACTCACACCTTCCATTGTATTAGGGTTTCGGTAAACTCCGGAGGAGAGGATTGAGTAATCAAAATTTGTAAAAATTGCATTGTTATTTTTTTGAATAATTTTGTCGTAAATGATTTTTGTATCAAGACTCATTTTGTCTGTAAGTCCGTATTCTCTGCGTCCTCCTGCAACTAATTTTTTAGACGTCATTTGATAAATATATCCGTTCGAGCTGAAAAGACGGTTGTTAAATCCAGAAATTCCGGCAAAAATACGCTTTCTGCTTTCTCCTTTTTTAAGCTCATATTTATTTTCTCTCTTTTCGTATTCGTTATAGTCGGAAAGCTGTGCTCCTATAAGCATTGTTCCTATAGAATTGTAATTGTCTCTGAATCCTGATACCTGACCGAGTTCGTAAAAATATTTATCACGCAATTTGTTTTTGTATGTAAAACTTAAGCCTCCAAAGGAGAAAAACTGTTGTGTATAGTTATTTGTATTAAAATTCAGTGCGTAATCTCCACCGTATAATTTCCCTTTGAGACTCATTCTTGTATTGTTATTAAACATTACATTGTTTTGGATTGAATTCAGATAAACCTGTTTCGTGGAATCATTCATCATAGAATTATTGAGTTCCAGAGTATCAAAAGAGATTTTGCCTTTTTCTTTCGGCTGTAGAATATTTTTATCTTCCTTTTTTTTCTCTGAAATATTTTCAGATTTTTGATTTATATATTTGTTAAAAATATTTACGCATAAGGAACTTGTATCAATTGCTACAATTGAATTAAAAATGTTTTCTGCCGCATCTTTGTCAATAAAAAATTCATCGGCTTCAATAATTCCATCTTTTTGAAATTTTACACTTTCGGTTATTTTTTTATTATTTGAAAATACTCCTTTTTTGTTAACAATTATATTTTGGTTTTCAAAATTTAAAAAATCGGCTTCTTTTTTTGAATGATTTACATTTACGGGTAAATTAAAGATTTTAGCAATCTGTTTAACCGGAATATATATATTGTCGGAAACGGTTAGGATTTCGATATCATACTGCTCGTTTTCATTAAGACAGAGATTTGTTATTGTAGTTTGTTCAGTACGGGCAAATGCGGTGCAAAAACTGTTGATAATTAAAAATACCAATATGATAAAAATTCGCATCAGGGTTTCCTGTAAATATTCAGAGTGACTGCGGCTTCATAAACACCTGCGTTGTCTTCGCTTACGGAATATGTATTTCTGAGCGGAGTATTGCCGATGGTCTGAATTATGTTCATATCCTGTTCCCCTCCGCTTAAAATCTGACAACAGAGTCCGCCGTTATAATTTATTGGTTTAATATCAAACGGGGAGTTGTTTATTACGGGATATGCAATAATATTTGGATTTGCATCCGGAGTTCCGGATTCTATATCAGCAGCAGCGGTAGTATCGGGCAAATGTTCTTTATTTCCAAGCATCAGGTATAAATTGTCATTGTTCAAAACATAAGCATTTTTTATTCCGCCGAGAGTTTCTAAACTGCTTGAGAGTATAAAATCATAGGTATTGTCATCGCCGTTCGTCTTGATGTTAAATATGGCTTCTAAGCCCGATTGATATCCATTTTGCGGGTTGATTCCGCTGTTGTTTTTAGATGAAGTCATGGTTTTTACGACAGCGGATGAAGGCACTATGAGTGTTAAGCGGCTTTCCATTACGGCAGTACCGAAACAAATCGGTACTTGCAGTAATGTTAAGAAAAAAGTAAAGATAAGTTTATTTTTCATCTGGAATAACCTATGTTGTTGTATCCGTAAGTGTAACGTGGGCTTCATAAACGCCTGCATTGTCATCAAAAGAATATGTTGTCGAATCTACGGATGATGAAATAGTTGTTGTTGCAGTGGTTATACCGGGGCTGACCTTAAATTCATATTGATTTTTACCGTCGTTATATTGCGGTTCAACTGTTGTTGCTCCCGTAATTTCAACGCCGGAAACAGGATATGCGATTGCATTTGCGTTATTTGACGGAATAGCCGTTCCCGTTCTTATATCTGCCAGAGCGGAGCTTGTCGGTTTTTTTGTTGTGTTGGTTAAAATAACATATACTGTCCCGGCTTTTTTAAAGAAGGCTTTTTCCGGTCCGTTTTCGGTATCGGCTTTAGCTGTCAAATATAAATCTACATTATCATTTGCCCTTATTGTAAATACCGAGGAAAATCCCGTATCAAGATTACCTGTTGCAGGATCGATTGTTTTTGTCTGAATATCTGTTTCTGCTTTGATATCGACAAAAGGTGCAAGAGTTGCACGCAAAATCTGCGTGTCGAAAGTTTCTGCATGTGCGCAGATACAGGAAGCGCACAGAACCAGCATTGAAGTGAAAAATTTTGTTTTGTTCATGGTTTCTCCTTAAATAGAATTAGTAATATTAAACGGCACCTCTTTGATGAGGTTTTTATTTTCTCCTTTTTCGTTTTTATACGTTAGTATGACTTTTAAAATGTAATTTCCCGTTTCAAGATTTTCAGGGAGTTTTCCGGTTTCTTCAAAAATTCCGTCAGCCCGTATTGTATTGCTGTTCATATTAAATTCTCGTATAAGGGTTTTATCCTTTATAATTTGGGCTTTACCTCGATATCGGACTTTGCTGTTTCCCTGTGAACTTAGTTTCATCTTATATACAAGATTTCCGTTTTCTTTATCAACTGTTAAATCGTTAAATGTACCTGTTTTGACAAACCGCCCTTTATCTATATAAATCGGAATACCGAGTCTTGTTTTTACAACAAGTCTTGTATTTACGTTTTTATTTTTGTTGGGGAGTATGATTTCTTTCGCCGCAACATCTTCGATGAACATAACCATTCTTGATTCTCCGTCAGGCAGGCTTTTTAGGTCTGTAAAAGTGACTCTGACAAGCTGCGGGATTCCGTTTTTGAGCGTAAATTCATTAGGAACAAATCTGGCATGTGGAATTAAATTGTCCTGATTTGCAGAAACAGGTTCTGAGTGCATTTTGCCGCGGTCGGTTATTGTGAAGTATTCGGGATAGAGTTTATATCTTATAGTTTCATTCTTATCTGCCTGAATACTGAATGATGTTGTAAGGTAATTTCCGTTTCCTTTATTTGCGTTTAACTCTATCAGTGTGGGGGATACTTTAACGGCAGCAAATGACTGAAGGACTGTAATGAGCGTAAAATATAGGAATAAAGCTATTTTAAGCAGGCTTTTCATGTTATTTTCTCTCCATTATGTAAGTCAAAGGGTATTGTCGTATTCCTTCTTTTATATATTTATCCGTATCGGAATTATTGAACGAATATTCGATAATAATGCTTGTCGGCACGTTATTTCCGCTTTCAAATCCGTCAAGAGTTGAAGAACCTTCGGCTAAGAGATAGCGTTTGTTCGGAAAAATGCGTGTAAGATTTTGTTCGCAATTTGTTATATTGCCTGTATAACTTTTTATTAAAAATGAGTATTCGCCTTCAAGGTTTGTTATATTTGAGGTGTCAAGCCAAAGGCTCCAGTTCGTATTGGAGTATAAATCAAGTTTTATTTCTTTTTTATTTTTTATTGAGATTTTTTTGTTAAAAACATCCTCTTCACTCAGGATTATTAAAGGTTCACCGCTGAAAGACGATATGTTTTGTTTTTCGTATATAATAAAACTGAATAAGAAATCACATTCGTATTGCTGAATTAAACTTGTTCTGTTTACAAATTTTAGCGGTATTGTATATGTTCCTGCGGGAAGCTCTCCGATATTTTCGAGACGTAATGTGATGTTTTTTTGTGCTGTTCTTGTGAAATCGATATCCCCGAGGCTGTCAATATAAAACAGCTGCATACCGATATTGCTTAGCTGGTATGATTCTCCATCGCAAATCAGATATAAATTATTTACGGGGATTTTAATTCCGGGGTTTTCATTATTGGTAATATATGATTCCATAGCACTTGCCAAAAGCCTTGAAATACCAATCTGCGGATAAGTAAGATTTATATTTGCCGTAATTGATGAGGATGTAATTACAGGCAGCCCGACCTGTTCTGCCCGCATAAAAATATCAGCTTTTACCCCGGGTTGTACGAGTAAAATAAATAATAAAGCCAGAATATAACTGATTATTTTTTTCATTTTGTATAAATCCTCAAATCATTTTTTAAGGTATTTTCAGAATAAAAATAATAACCTGTTGTGGAAAACTGTCGAGGGATTTTGGATATATCTCGATGGGTAATTTTAATTTTATTTTTTATTAATATAGTTTTATTGAGATGAGAAAAAAAATCTTTTTAATAATATCAGGCATATTTTTCCCCGCATATGCATTTGCGGGAAATCAGGCATCCCAGACGCTGCAGAGTACGGTGCCTGAGGTTTTGCATATAGATAAAATAATTGTGGAAAATGTGGAATATGAAAAAGATGAAGAGCTTAAAAATGTTCAGATAAGACAAACCGAACTTATTGACGAGCATTGCTGCTGCCTTTCTCTGACCCCTTTTTCCGTCAGGATTACGACAAATTTATCCGAGCCGATACAGGTTAGTGCAAAAATGGAAAGCTGCTGTAGCACCTGCGGCAGATATCCTTTAGATAATGAAGATTTAATGGTTACACCGTCATCGTATACTATTAATAATCCGCATGACAAAATAGAAACGGATTTTTTTACACCAAAAGTACATGCACATGATGATACTGTTTGTACAACATACAGAGCGCATTTAACGGTTACACTCGGGCGGGTATAGTTATGATAAAAAAAATAATTGCACTGTTTATTCTTATAATGTCGGTAGTTCCCGTATCATACGCAAGAGTCGGGCAGCCCTCGTTTGTTTTTGCTATTAATGAAAACCCCGCAGCAGACTCTTCATCCCCTGCGGGAAAAGACAACGGGCTTTCGGGCGGTGCCGTTACCGCTATAACATTAGGTTCAATTGGCGGTGCGGCACTTTTAGGTTTGGGGGGCTGGCTTTATAAAAGAAAAACGGCACAATGTCTTACTGCAGGATGTATAAGAGGTTCGGCAGAACCGCTTGTTCCATTTTGTATTGAACAAAATCCGAATGCGGAATTTTATGCACGGATAAATAACAACTATCCTTATCTGAAAAAGGCTTTAAGCCTGAATGAAATTCATTATTGCCCGCATTCCAAATATCTTTTGGTGTACGATACTTCTATTGAAAAAAGAGTTTTTGATTCCGTTAAATTCAATCTGCCTGCAGGAGTAAAATCAATAAAAATAACACATGTAACGGATGCGTTTAAGAACGGGGAGTTTACGGCAGAGCTTTTTTATACGAAAAATTTAAATCCGCGGATAATCAAGCAGAGCCTGATATTCTTGCCGGGATTAAAAATGAAACGGATATTGCCGGAGTCATAATGAAAACGGTTTCTATAGACGCTTCTCAATACGAATCCGCAGTTTATGTAATATCAAACTATTCATCAAAGAGAATATATGCAGTAGTATTTGAATTTATTTTTTAGTAGTCAAAATCGTATTTTTCTTTTCGGAGCAGGAATTTTTTCAAAAATATAGTAAACAAAATGTGAGGCGGAAGAAAATATGCTGATTTTTTGTTTACTGCGGGGGAATATTTGAGAAGTTTTATAAATTCTGCAAGCGGTTCAATATTTTCATTCAATAAAGATGCGGTGTTATTATACCCTGTAAAATCACTGCATTTTTTAATAAGCTCTTCTTTTACTTTTAAATGTTCTTTCGGGTTTTGGGGCGGGTTTTCAAAATCATAAATTTTCTTATTTGCAAAGAAATCTCGTTCATTCACTATATTGTAATAACTTTCGGCTCCTTGATATCTGGAAGTTGCAATTTCGTTTTTGTCAATTGTATTAAAAAATAAAAAAGGTGTATCAAAAGCAAGGGCCGGATTTGCGACGTGTAAACGCGGGGAGATGATGCAATGCGCTTTATGATATAAATGCAGCATCAGTTTTGCAATCTCCAATCTCTGTTCAGCTGAAAATGCCGGTGAAAGCAATCTTGAGATATGATATACCGGGCGGCTTGTTCGGCTCTCGATTTCTCTCTGAATATATTCGGGCAGGTCTACGGTAAGTATGAAATCTCCGCGTTTAATTTTAGGGTTTTTCTCTAAGGTCAACGTAAGACAGCCTGAATAATATGCCGGAATTCCGTTTTCCAGCAGATATTTTTCTGTATTCTTGTCTCTGCACCCGACAGGACCGTGCTTAATTAAAAATTCACGTGTTTTTTTATTCATTAATTCTTTTCTTGCGGGAGGACAAAAGTGCATAGAAATAAGCAGCGGTTCAATATTTTTATCAGGAACAAAATATTTAGGACTGTGAGTCCACCAGGCGTTCATTATTAACTTTGTATGCTTTGGAGGAGTATGTTTGCTAAGACGTTCCCGATAAAAAGAATAATCAACCCTCGGCAGGAATCGCATCTGGGCAATACTCTGAATTTCATCTCCTATATTTATTGATTGATATTTAATAATACCGTAATTAACTTTATCTGCATTTTTTGTCATTTATAACTCTCTCCTTTTTGATGTTATCATAATTAATTTCCTTTTGGCAAGGTCTTTTATATATCTTGATTTAGTAACCTTATTATACTATAATTTACAAAAAAGGGGCTTTATATGGACAAGGAACTGGAATATTTAAAAAGCGTTAATTTTGCAAAGCAGCTAAAGAAGCTGAATAAAAAACTTAAAGGAAAAACCGTTGTTATATATGGAGCCGGAATTTTATTCGAAAAATTAAAAAACAATTATGATTTATCCGGTTTGAATATTATAGGAATTTCCGACAGAAAATATACGGAAGAAGCAGAGGGACAGGAACATTTAGGTTACAAAATTATTCCGCTTGACAGGATTGCAGATTACAAACCCGATTATGTTTTGATTTCGACATTAAAATTTCTGAGTATAATGGATGATTTTAAAAACAATGTTTTTAAGGGGACTAAAATTAAGGTGTTACCACTGGTTGATAAACCGTTTTTTACATTGTTAAAAGAGATTTTCGAGTAATAAAATGAATATTGCAATAATTTTTGCCGGCGGAAAAGGTGAAAGACTTAATAATTCTTTTGCTTTGCCAAAACAATTTTTGAAAATTGATGGAAAAGAAATTTTGGTTCATACTTTGCTAAAGTTTGCTTTGCATCCGGAAATTGATAAAATTTATATATCGGTTTTAAAAGATTATAAGGATTTTACCAAAAAGCTGATTGAAAAGTACGATATTCCTAAAGTGTGCGGCGTTACAGACGGCGGAGATTCCGCACAGGAATCAATATATAATGCATTGGTATGTGCTGAAAAAGAAAATTCATCTGATTCGATTGTTCTTATTCATGACGGTGTAAGACCGATAATTACAGATAAAGTTATTTCGGATAACATTGTAAGTGTCAGGTCTTACGGTACGGCAATAACGGTTGTTCCTTGTTATGAAACAATTATAGTAACAAAAGACGGCAAGAATACAGATGAAGTTCCCATAAGAAAAGAAACATTCAAAGCTCAGGCCCCGCAGAGTTTTAGGCTCGGAGATATTATAGAAGTGCATAAAGAGTTTAGAAAGAAGGATAATCCTTATGAGAATATGGTAGATTCCTGTACTTTGTTTCATACTCTTGGTAAAAAAACTCATCTTGTTGCAGGTAATTTTGGGAATATAAAGGTAACAACACCGGAGGATGTATATATTCTAAGAGGGATTTTGGAATATAACAAAGATTTCGGAAACAGGAAATAATAATGGAAACTGATAATAAAATAAGGCAAAGAGATTTGGAAGAACTGGCATTGTCGGATATTTTTGACAGACTGTCGGGTGAAACCATTATGGTAACAGGAGCTGCCGGACTCATCGGGAGCGAAATTGTACTGGGTATTTTGTGTGCAAACAGATTGAGAAATCTTGATATTAAAGTTGTAGCATCGGTTCGGAATAAGGAGAAAGCGCAGTCTGTTTTTAAATCCGTTTTATCAAATCCGAACTTTGAAATATTTGTACAGGATATAACAGAACCCGTAAATTATCCCGGAACGATTGATTATATAATTCATTGTGCCGCAAATACATCCTCCTTAGATTTTGTGGAAAAACCCGTTGAAACTATTCTGACTACAGTTTCCGGTATAAGAAATATTTTGGATTTCGCGCGAAAGAATTTGGTAAAAAGTACGGTTTATATTTCTTCTCTTGAGGTTTACGGGAATTTGAAAAGCGATAATTTCATAAAAGAAGAAGATTACGGAGTCTTGGATATTCTTAATCCCCGCAGCAGCTATCCCCAGAGCAAAAGATTGGCGGAAACTTTATGTGCCTCTTATTTTAGGGAATATAATACGGATGTTAAAATTGCCAGACTGGCACAAACATTTGGTGCCGGTATTTTAGAGGATGATAGGCGTGTATTTGCGGAATTTGCAAAGTGTGCGCTGAAAGGTGAAGATATTGTTTTGCATACCAAAGGTGAGACGGTAAGAAACTACTGTTATTTGTCGGATGCCGTAAGCGCAATATTAACGATACTTATAAAAGGAAATGCACCGGAAGCCTATAATGTCGCCAACAAAACAACCGGTATTTCCATAAGAGATATGGCGGAACTGCTTGGAGGGATGTATAATATAAATGTTGAATATGCACCCGACGGCAAAGAGCACGGATATAATCCGACAGTTAAAATCTGTTTGGATACGGAAAAAACGGAGACTCTCGGCTGGAGTGCAAATGTCGGGTTAAAAGAGATGTTCCAAAGGACAATAGACGGGCTGAAAGGAAGTTTTTAACTAATGCTTAAATTTTCCGTATTGTTATTTATTATGAATTTTAAAAGCTCTTTTTTTAAACGGCTTCCGTTCAAATATTTTCCGATAAGCGGTAAAAAAATAGTGTTTTCAAACTATGTCGGTATGGGGTACGGGTGTAATCCAAAATATATAGCCGAATTGTTATTAAAAAAACATCCTGATATAAAAATAATATGGCTGGTGAATGAAAAAGACCGTAAATTTAAATTTCCTCCGCAAATAAAAAAAGTTAAAAATCTTTCAATAAGAGCATTTTATGAAATGAATACCGCGAAAATCTGGATTGATAATTTTCATAAAGTCGGCTATATAAAAGAGGGTTTAAAAAAAAGAAAAGGGCAGTATTATATACAAACCTGGCATGGCTCTCTCGGAATAAAGAAAATAGAAGCAGATGTACATGCGCTTACGAATACAAAGTCCTGGGAAAATACAGCTGTCGAGAATGCAAAGATGCAGGATTATTTGCTTTCAAACAGTTCTTTTGAAGACAGGGTTTATCGTTCCGCATTCTGGGGATACGGAGAAATTTTAAGAACTGGGCATGCAAGAAATGATATTTTTTTTAAAGATAATAAGGATTTAAGAATTAAGATATTAGATGAACTCAAACTTTCTTCCGATACAAAATTTGCACTGTATGTTCCGACATTCAGACAGGGATATTCTACCAAAATATATAATGTGGATTATGAAAGATTAAAGAAATCTCTGGAAGAAAGGTTTGGCGGTGAATGGGTGATATTTGTACGTTTACACAGGAATATAAAAACGGGGCCGGATTTGAGAAATTTTGGTTTTGTATATAACTTGTCCGCTTATGATGATGTACAGGAGCTTCTGGCTTCTGCTGACTGTGCAATAACTGATTATTCCAGCTGTATCTTTGATTTTGTACTGACGCGGAAACCGGGATTTATATATGCACCGGACATAGAAAAATATAATCAGGAGAGAGGTTTTTATTATTCCTTGTATGATACTCCTTTTCCGGTTGCGCGAGATAACGATGAACTTGTTTTTAATATTAAAACTTTTGATAACAATCTTTATTTGTCAAAAGTCGGGGAGTTTCTTAAAGAAAAAGGCTGTGTTGATGATGGCAGCGCAGCTTTAAGAACTGTAAATCTGGTAGAGAAACTTTTGGATAAATAGGTAGTTTATGTTGAAAATAATTTCGTTTTATGCTCAATACAAGGATTCTCCGGCAGATGAATTAATCTGTGATACATTTAATTATCTTTTACGACATATTGCCGGAGACAAAGGGATAGAAATAGAAATCCAAAAGGCAAATTTGTCTCCTCCTGACGGGGTGAAGCTTCTTCCGAAAGAATTTCAAAAGAAGCTCAGGTATTTTCTAAATGTAATTTCGTATAAATTTTATATTCCGCTTATCGTCAGAATATTTTTTGATAATTTGATTTTTTTCTTAACTGCAGCTTACTGGGCTTTTGAGGTAAAAAATAATAAAATTATAAAAAATTATTATGAGCCGTTAATAAAAAATGCAGATTTGATATGTTTTGCAGGCGGCGGAATTTTGCAAAGTACATATCTTCAATTTTGGACGGGAATTTATGCGATTTTGAAATACAGTGATAAATATAAGAAAAAAGTATATTTTAATGCTGTCGGAATTGAAAAACCAAAAATATTTGCAGAGCATATTTTTTATAAATATTTATTGAATAAAAAATGTGTTAGGGCCGTTACGACGAGAGATAATATTGATTATTTAAAATCAATTATGAACAAATCAAAAATGTGCTTAAGAATTTTAGATTCAGCCTGCTGGACCGGAGAGTGTTACCAAATCAAACCTCAGAGTCCGGAGACAATTGGGATAGGGGTTATAAGACCGAAGATATTTCCTGCAAACGGCTTGAATATATGCGAGCATGATGTATTAAAAATGTATGTTAACATAATAGAGGAAGCGGAAAAACGCGGCTACAGATGCCGGCTGTTTTGTAACGGAAATATAAAAGATTATGAGTTCGGAGAGTTGATTCTGAACAAAATGGGGCGGGAAAAATCTTTTCTTGCACCAATTCCCGGGACTCCCGCACAAATGGTTAGTACAATTAACGGTTACAAAGCTTTAATAGCTGCCAGGCTGCATGCAAATATTACTGCTGTTTCTCTCGGAATTCCGACCGTCGGAATTGTCTGGCATGAAAAAGTTTTATTCTTTGCAAAATTTATGAATTTGAAATGGAATTTTATTACACCTGATAAATTTAATGATGCGGTTTATATTGTTAATCAGCTTGAAAAGGCTATAAGTACGGGTATTGACACGGAAGCTTTTGAAAGTATGAAGAAAAATACTTATGATATGATTAAAAGGTTTTTGTATGAAAATTTTGATAATTAGAATTATATATCGGTTTAACCGGACAAGAAAAAATATTGTAAAGACAATAAAAGATTTTATATTAAACAACTTTCCTAAGCAGATTCGTCTGTATGAATTGTTGGTGCTGCTTCCTCAAAAAATAATACAGGATTATAAAAGGAAACCTCTTATAGAAAAAGAATTAAAACAATATTTGACTCAGGATGAGTTTCCGCTGTTTATGACAATAGAAATAGAAACTATAAACAGATGCAACGGCGAATGCGCATTTTGTCCGGTTAACAGATATGATGATATACGGGAATTTAAGCTTATGGATGAAGCCTTGTTCAAAAATATAATTGAACAGTTAAAGGCGCTTAATTACGAGGGCAGATTGCAAATTTTTTCAAATAACGAACCTCTTATGGACAAAAGAATTTGCGAATTTGTAAAATTTGCCAAAGAAGCATGTCCGCATTCGCATATGTCTTTCTTTACTAACGGGACACTTTTGAATGATGAAAAATTTTTAAAATTGATTCCGTATTGTGATACTTTTTGTATAGATATTTATTATTCGGGGAAAGCGAATCTGCCCGGGAATATAAAAAATATTGTAAGAATCTGTAATGAAAAGCCGGAGCTGAAGAATAAGGTTATAATTTCTCTGATTAATAAAGATGCAATAAGAAATAACCGCGGCGGACAATCTAAGAACAGAATATTTAAATATAGGCTTAAATCTTCCTGTAAACTTCCGTTTCAACAGATAATAGTGCGTCCGGACGGGAAACTGTCTCTTTGTTGTAATGATGCTTGCGGGGCTTTAACGCTCGGGGATTTAAGTAAAAACTCTTTGTTAGAAATATGGCATTCTGATATTTATAAAAAAATAAGAGAGGATTTATGTTATAATGGGCGCAGTGTAATTGATTTGTGCAAGGATTGTGATAATTTCGGCGGGTTTGGCACGAATGCATCAAAGGATTATATTTTCAAACCGGATGAATTTGCAAGAAAGTGGAGTATAATAGAAAAGTTAGAGCTTTAGATATGAAATACAGAATACTTTTTATATTGAGAAGACTGGTTAATAGTTCGTTTTTTCCTTCAAAAAAAATTCGGCTGCTTGTCCGTTATATGAATAAAAACGGGAAAAATAATGTTGTAATTCTTGTTAAAGAGAACGGACGCAAGATTTATAATCCGCGGATAAAAAATCTGCATGTGAATTATAACGGATTCTGCAACAATATTATAGAAATCTATGAGCCTTTATATATTAAAAATTTAAACATAAATTATCAAGGAAATAATAACGTATTAACAGTAGAAAAATCCGTAAGAATCCGCTCTTTATCAGTAAAATTCGGAGACGGTTCTGCTGCGAGGCTCGGCGAAGGTTCAAGTTTTTTTAATGTTTCAATGTTTTTAGCCAATACACGAAACTCAATTACAATCGGAAAAAATTGTATGTTTAGTTATGATGTGGAATTGAGAGCCGGGGATTCCCATACAATTTATGATATAAAAACAAAAGAGGTTTTGAATTTCCCGAAAGATGTTGCGGTGGGAAATCATGTCTGGCTTTGCGCGGGAACAAAACTGCTGAAAGGAACGAAAATCCCGGATAATTGTGTGGTCGGAGCAAATTCTCTGGTTACAGGGCAACTGGAAGAGCCAAACTGTATAATTGCAGGTTCGCCGGCAAAAGTGATAAAGACCGGAGTTAACTGGCACGGATGCTCACCCTATAATTGGGATTCTTATAAAGATTTTAATTAATATTTATCTTTCCGGTTTTATTTGGCATATTGGTTTGAAAATATAGACAGATATATCAGTTGTGGTAAAATTTTTTTATGGCAGAAGGACAAATTTTTAAAATCCACTCAGATTTTTATTATGTTAACGCCGGCGGCAAAACTTATGAATGCAAAATCCGTGAAGTGCTTAAAAAACAAAAACAGAAAATTTTTGTCGGGGATTATGTGGAGTTTTCAGACGGTGCAATAGAAAAAATTCTGCCGCGAAAAAACTTTATAACGAGGCCGACAGTTGCAAATATTGACAGGGTTATAATTATTTCTGCGGTAAAAGAACCGGAGCTCAGTTTTTCTCAACTTAACAGATATATTGCTTTTGCAAAATACCATAAGCTGGAAGCGGTTTTGTGTTTTAACAAAAATGACCTTTCTGTCGATGATAAAACAATCGAAAAAGTTTTTTCCGTATACGAGCCTCTGGGATATGATATTCTTTTTACATCGGCTCTGGAAGGTTATGGTGTAGATGAGTTTAAAGAAATATTGAAAGGAAAAACATCCGTTCTGTGCGGTGCTTCTGGGGTCGGAAAGTCGAGTCTTATTAATGCAGTGCAGCCCGACTTGAATTTAAGAACAAAACGCGTAAGCGAAAAAACATCAAGAGGAACCCATACAACAAGGCATTGCGAAATAATTTTTCTTGATGAAAATACCAGGATTGTGGATACTCCGGGATTTAGTAATTTGAAATTTGATTTCATAATGCCAAATGAAGTAGATTTGCTTTTTGACGAGATTTCACGATATAAAAAAGATTGCAAATTCCAGGATTGTCTGCATCTTACCGAAACGGGATGTGCAGTTACAGAAAATATAGACAAGATTGATGAAACAAGATATTTAAGTTATACGGAATTTGTTAAAGAGGCAATGGAATACAAAGAACGCGTAAAATATCAGGGTGTAAAAAGCGAAACCTTACACAAAAGACAGCATAACAAAACGGCTGTAAAAATAAGCGCAAAAAAAAGAGAGAGTGCAAGAAACACTCTTAAACAAAAAATATATAAGGATTTGGAAAATGAAGGAATTGATTAAACTCATAGATGAACATTTGGATAAATATCTTCCGATTATCTACCCCGAAGATATTTTTAAGGCAATGAAATACACTCTGTCGCTTCCGGGTAAGCGTTTGCGGCCGGTTATGTGTCTGGAAACGGCAAGACTTCTGGGAGCCGGCATTGAAAAAGCAATGCCCTGTGCATGTGCAATAGAAATGCTTCACGTCCAAAGTCTTATTCATGACGATTTGCCATGTATGGATAATGATGATTTCAGGCGGGG
>CALUPJ010000066.1 GCA_944322555.1 Candidatus Gastranaerophilales bacterium
AAAGATTTAATAACTTTGAATATCCTTATTATCTCAATAGCCGTATTATTTTTTATAACTAATCTTAAAACTGTGCTATTGGGAGCTGTTATTGTACTATTTATTTATTTATGTGTTACGGGGAAAATCTGTTACAAAAAGAAATTCTATTTCCTCGGGAATTTTGAGCAATTTAACGGTCAAAACTGTTTAATAAAGAAGGAAAAGTTATTGCATTCTATCACTTCCGACATTCAAAAAGAATGCTTTTGGGAAACTTTTGCGCATGACTTGAAAGTTCCTGCACTGGCACAGTTACGAGGGCTGGAGCTGCTTCAAAATAATATATCCGAATACTTGAATGAAGAACAGAAAGAGCTTGTGGAAGAAATCAAAAAAAGCTGTGAATATTCATTAGAAATGATTTCTTCGGTGCTTAATGCATACCGGTTGGAAAACGAGCAATTACAATTGATTTATGAACCATTCAGTATAGCAGAACTTTTGCTGGAGTGTTTTGAAGAAATTGAACATACGGCGCGGGATAAGGGTTTATTATTCATTTATGAAGCGAGCTGCGAAAATACGGAAATATATGCTGATAGGACAGAAATAAAAAAGGTTATTAAAAGTTTGCTTTTGAGCGCTGTCATGTACTCCATGAAAGGTGAAAATATTATTGTGCAAACTGAAACATCAAATAATCAATTAAAATTTTCTGTTATTACAAAAGGTATAGCTTTGCAAAAACAAGAACTTTCTTTGTCCTCAGACGGATTTACGGTTTTCAAATATACTCCGGTCGGACTTAGTATCGGATTACATTTATGTAAAAAAATTATAGATGCACATGACGGCAGAATATGCATTTCTACAAACGGCAAAGATTGTAACAGTTTTGAGTTTACTATTCCGCAGAAAAAATATGAAAATGGCTGTCACAATTTCTCATGTGAATATAAACATTTGTAAAGAAGAGGACCTTAATACTGGAAAAAGTTATAAAAAATGTTAATATATGAATTGAAGGGATATTTAAAATTGTAAATTTTTTGTAATAAAATATCAATTTTAATCTTTTATATGTTTTATATAGTTTACAGTTTAAGGTGGAAGTGTGAACAAGGAAAAAAATACAGCCAATAAAATTTCAAACTTGTCCGAAAAACCTCCGGTTACCTCGCCGATTTTTCAAGAGAAGTTAGTTTCAAAGGTTAATTCACTAACCTTTAATAATTGTGCCGTTTCTATAGGACACAGTACTAACAAATCTTTCACTAACGAAAAAGGGCTGACTCTGAGCTATAAATCAACTGTAGACGAACTTATTAAGCTATCCGGAATTTCTAATATCAATGAATTATACTTGAAAGTATATTCGATTATAAATCAGAGTATAAATTCGGATTTTATGGCAATCGGTTTATACAAAGAACAATCAAGCTGTATTAATCTTCGTCTGAGTGACAAATACGGCAATTCATACACCTCGAAAGTCTTTTTGAAAGATGCTGAAAATCCTATAATAGAAGCTTTTAACAATAAGAATATAATCTTTCGGGATGACGTCGCATTCTTAAAGCTTTCTTATTTTAAGAATCATGCGGTTGCTATAGTGCCTATGATTTCAGTTAATAAATGTATTGGTGTAATGATAATAGCAGATAACTGCGCAAGACAAAATATTGGAATTTATAAACTGATTTCGAATTATCTGGCTCTATGTACACACAATTTCGAGTTGTTGGAAAAAAGTGAAGGATATGTAAATACGGATAATCTTACCCTTTTATATAATCACAGAGGTTTTCAGGAAATTCTTTCAAATGAACTTGTCCGTGCGCAGCTAAATAAACAAAAACTTTCAATTGTAATGATGGATATATGTAATATTACAAAAATTAACAGAGAACTAGGTCATGCCAAGGGCGACGAGGTGATAAAACTTGTTGCGGAAAAAGTTCGTCAAAATATCAGGGAAGGTGATGTAGCGGGAAGATACGGAGGCGACGAGATTGCAATAATACTTCCGAATACTCCGGGAGACCAGGCAAAATATATTTCGGAATATTTAACATACTCACTTTCTTGCTGTTTTATAGATGATATAGGGCCTGTCAAGGTTTCAGTAGGTATATCGACATATCCTGACTGTTCGGATGATAAAGAGAAACTTTTAATTTTGGCTGAACAGGCAATGTATATTTCACAGGCTAAAGGGTATAAAGATGGTATGTCAGCTATAATAAGCTCTTCTGACTTTAATTTCTGGGATGATGTGGCATTAAAATCATATGCAGAAGTAATAGGCAAAAGACATTCCCAGCTTGGCTTAAACTTTGAAGAAGAATTAATTTCTAAGTTTAATGCAGATCATGCAATTTCCGGACACAGGATTTCGGAGATAGCAGCATCATTAGCCAGTGCAATTGATGCCAAAGATCCTTATACTAAAGGTCATTCCACATCAGTGTCAAAATTTTCTGAAGCTCTTGCAAGGGCAATTAATCTGCCGGAAGATGAAGTTGAAAGAATAAAGCTCGGTGCGCTTTTGCATGATGTCGGCAAAATCGGCATTCCTGAAACCGTGCTGAAAAAAGAAGGCCCGCTTTCCGATGATGAATGGAAAATTATGAAACAACACCCGACAATAGGGGCTGAAAAAGTTCTTACTCCAAATCCCTCATTAAGGGATTTGATTCCGATTGTTAAATATCATCACGAAAGAATAGACGGAAACGGATATCCGGAAGGACTTAAAAACGGTGATATTCCGCTTGCAGCTAAAATTGTTGCAATTGCGGACACTTATCATGCTCTCATCAGTGACAGACCATACAGACGCGGTATGGACATGGAAAAAGCAATTTCAATTCTCAAAGAAGGTGCCGGTACCCAATGGGACGAGGATTTAATCCGGACATTTATACAAATTGCACCATCTCTGGGGGTATAAAATATTAGCTTTTCTTAGCATATTTCAGGAAAATTTGCTCTTTTGTCTGCATGAGCTCTTCCACAATAAGCCATTTTCCTCCGGGCTGTTTTTGAAGAATCATATATGTTTTTAACTTATATGTTTCGCCTGAAGGCTGACGCATGGATGATACTTTATATTTATTCTCGGAGATCTGAGCTACCGAAACATCTGTATATTTGTTTGTATAATGTCTCAATTTCGCACCTGCCTGTCCGAGTTTCATCTGTTTTATGTATGTTGCAGTATTTGTGTTTACATCAACGGTTGTTCCGTCCGGTTTTACTACCTGGCGGATAATCTTAGCATCAGGAGAATACATCTCCGTAATTATCGGATTATATGTATTTGCAGCACGAACATAACTGTTAAAAAATTCCAAAGCATCAGCTTTCTCGTTTGCAATAACGGGGATTGATATAAAGTACATTAATATTAAAGAAAATATTGCTTTTTTCATATTGTCTCCTATACGTCGGGTAAGTCGCCATTTACTTCTGCAACTTCTTCACAGTCAAGGTGGAAAACTCTGTGAAGACCTTTTACAGCTTCATCGGCCTGGTCTTCTGCAACAATGCAGCTGATTTTAATTTCACTTGTGGAAATCATCTTTATATTTATACCTAAATCCGCAAGTGTTTTAAACATCGTAGCAGCTATACCCGGTCTGTCAATCATGCCGGCACCTACAATTGAAACTTTTGCAATTTTATTATCTACAAAAACATTACTACACTCAATTCTGTCTTTAACTTTCTGAATAATTTCAAGAGTCTTATCTATATCTCCCTTTTCTACAGTAAAAGCGATATCATTTGTATTAAGAGCTTTTCTGGCATAAGATTGTATAATCATATCAACGGATATATTTTCTTTTGCAAGGCTGTTAAACAGGATTGCAGCGGTACCCGGATTATCTTTAACATCACATACAACGACTCTTGCTTGTGACAAATCCGATGCAACACCGGTAACAGGTCTGTGTAATTCCATTTCATCCACTCCTATTATTAAAGTACCTAAGTTATCAAGTTTAAACGTGCTGCGGACTCTTACCGGAACGTTATATTGTTTAGCTGTTTCAACAGCTCTGGGGTGAAGTACATTTGCTCCGACTCTTGCAAGTTCAAGCATTTCTATATAAGAAATTTCATCCAGTCTTGAAGCGTGGGGAACCGTCCGCGGATCTGTGGTATAAACACCTTCCACATCTGTATAAATATCACATCTTTTTGCGTGCAATGCTCCTGCAAGAGCTACAGCCGAAGTATCAGAGCCGCCTCTTCCGAGAGTTGTTATTTCCAAATCATCTGTTACCCCCTGAAAACCTGCAACAACAACAACTTCACCCTTCGCAAGATGACTTTTTATTTTATCTGTTTTTATATCTATAATTCTGGCTTTAGAATGTACTTTTTCAGTCATAATTCCGACTTGAACAGCGTTCATGCTGACTGCCGGGCAGCCTTGAGCCTGAAGAGCCATTGCAAGAAGCGCAATTGAAACCCCTTCTCCTGTAGACAGAAGCATATCCATTTCTCTGGAAGACGGAGAGTCTGAGATTTCTTTTGCCATTTTTATAAGATAATCCGTCGTATGTCCCATCGCGGAAACAACTACTATAACATCATTACCCAAAGCTTTTTCTCTTATAACTGCTTTGGCCACATTCTTTATTTTCTCTGTATCGGCTACTGATGTTCCACCGAATTTTTGAACTATTATATTTTTCATAAGTCCCGTGTTCCTATACATTATATAAACAAATAAACAGTTTGACAACACTTCTTTAAAATTAAGTTTATATTAAGATTTGTAAAAAAAATATGCTAAATTTTTCAATAACTAGCAAAAAGTTTTTTTATACGTTTTCAACTTTATACGCATGTAGTGTGAATAAATAATTCAAATTTATAAAAAAGGAGCATAAAACTTATGAACATCAATGCAAATGAACTTTTGTTACTCAACAAAAAGGTAAAATTCGGAGAAACTCCGGCAACTCCGGCAAATGTAACAATTCCAGCGCCGGAAACAGAAAAACCGCAGACGGGACTTAATGTATTGGCTTTTGAAGGACTCAAAAATCTTACAAGTAATCCTCAATTGTCTGCAAAAATTGCTGTAGAACAGCCTTTGCCTGAGCAGGAAGGTAAAGCAGCAAATGCTCCTTACAAAAACAGTATAGCTTTTCAGGGCGGAAAATTTAAGAATTTATCTCTTGCTGCAATGATGGCTTTAATTACTTTAGGAGCAGCAAGTTTAACATCTTGTTCGGAGGATGATCCTTTAAAAGAATACGACGGAAAAACAGAGATTAATATTACAAATAATGTAACAATCAATTATTCTCAAGATGAAGCTAAATGGCAGGCAATGTATGATTTATTGTTGGAATATATGGAAATGCAAGGTTCACAGAATCAGGATTTGCAAGACCAAATGACATCTTTGCTTACCTTTATGCAATCTATAATGCTTCAAATGCAGCAAGATGGTGCAAATGCAGCAGAATTCTATCAAAAGATGTTTGATTTTATTGCACAAAATCTTGCAAATCAGAATATTATTATCACATTGCTAACTCAAAACGGTATGAGTCAGGATGAAGCAAATATGCTGCTGCATGATTTAATAGATAAAGTAGAAAGCGGGCAATTAAGTGCAGCGGAAGCAATGAAACAGCTTTTGGAATTGGTAACAGGCATCAAAGATTTGCTGCAACAGGCAATTAATAACTTTAATAAATACTATGAAGAAATGCTGGCAAAACAAGATGAATTGATTGAAACTAATAAACAAGGTTTTGCAGAGTTAATTGCACAGGGTGATATCACAAATGAAACTCTTCAAAATATGACAGCTCAAAATGACAGCTTAATAGTATTGAATAACAAACAAATAGAAGCTCAGGAAGATATTAAAGAAGCAATTGAAAAGGCAAATCTTGACAGTAATGCAAACTTTGCAACCGTTGTTGCTACTTTAAATATGAACAAAGATGAGATTATCAAAGCATTAATGAAAATGGGTTATACTCAAATTCAGGTTGAAAAAATGACAGCAGGTCAGATTATAGAAGCTATTGAAAAGAATACGAAAGCAACTGAAATAAGCAATAATATGCTGAGCGGAATAACAAATTTTGTAAGCTTGCTTCCCGGCATCTATCAAAACGGTATGATAACCAATGCCCAGCTCGGTACAACCAATTATCTGCTTGGTAAAGTTATGAACTTTGTAAAAGTGTTACCGGAAATGTACGCTAATGATAAAATTACTCAAACGCAAATAGAAGAGTTCTACAAATTATATCAGGAAGCTATTAAACAAGATGGTACATTTAATGAAGCAACTCTTTCCAAATTGGAAGAACTTGTTTCCAAATTAGAATCAATTCAAGGAACATTAGATACTATAAGCGAACAGTTAACAACCTTGATAAATGATTTGAAGGCTATGCGTGATCAGTATACTGATGATAAAGCAAAAGAATTTGAATTATTGAGTCAGTTGGTAGTAGATAATAAAATTCAAACAGCTCAATTAGGTTTAATGCAGGCAACTCAAAAAGATATGGCTGAAAGCTTGAAGGGTATTAAAGAAAATACTGATGAACTCCTTGTAATTGCAAAAGATGATACTAAACATAAAGAATTGCTGGAAGCTATCAAGAAAATTCAGGCAGGCGGAACAACAAGTATAGATTATCAAAAACTTGAAGATATGTTCAAACTTTTGGGTATGACAATTACGGATGCTCTCAATATGTCTTCAGCTCAACTGCAGGCTAAAATCGAAGAATTTCAAAATACATATATAGCGACAGAGCAGAAACAATTGGAAGAAATTCAAACTGTCAATGCAAAATTAGATGATTTGAAAATTTTCTCAGGTCTTTCTAAAGACGAAATTGTAATGGCAATAGATAAAGTAACTTCTGCGGTAAACAGCGGTAATGCAAATCTTTATGAAGAACTGAAAGCTCTGGAAGCTCAACTTGACAAATTACAGGCAGCGGTTGATGCAATGTACAAAGCTATCGGCGAAGCGTCAGAAATTGCTAACAATAATTGGAAACAATTTAATTCCAAGTTTGATAGTGCGTTAGGTTTGCTGGAAAATATTGATACTGATTTATCAAAGATTATGTCAAATCAAACAATCGCTAATATGTATCTGGAAACATTGAATAAATCTTTAGGCGATTTAAAAGTTGAAATACAAAAAATACAGGTTGCAATAGAAGGTAATGGCGGTTCAGGAAGCGGCTCTTCTATTACGCTTGACCAGTTGGAAGAGTTATGGAAACAACATGACGAAGCTAACTATAACAGATACAAAGAATTGCTTCAAAACCTTAAGGTTGATGTAGATGTTGATACAACTACAATTGAAGGTTTGTTAAAATCTATTGATGAAAAACTCAACGGTCTTAATGACAACTCTGAAATTCTGGATGAAATCTTGAAACTGCTTAAAGGTATTGATTGGACAAGTCCGGACTATACTTCAAAATTAAATGAAATTATTGAAATCCTGAAGAACTTCAAATGTAACTGCGATTGCGGAAGCAGCAATGAAGGTATTCTTGGTGAGTTAGAAGATGTCTTGAGTTAAGAAAATAATGGAAGATGGAAAAGAGAAGAGACCGATTATTAAATCGGTCTCTTCTTTCGGTAAAAACAACCATATTGTTTCTGCTTATTATATAACATCTTCTTTCGTATATTCAGTTTTGTGTTGTTTATTGAAGTTTGTAATAGCTTCATCAACATTAGCACCTTTTGCGGTTTTGCCGTTACAGTCAGTAAGTGTAACTTCATTATATCCTGTTTCGATACCGACTTTACCCATATATCCTTTTGGAGTACCGACCGGCTGCACGAATTTGACTTTACCGTCATCATTTCTTTTGCAGTCACCTAATCTTTCAGGTATGTTAATCTCAGACGGGATATATCCTGATAACAGTTTGTTGTACAAGTTTTTATCACCGTTTGCCAGAGCTTCTTTTAATGCCTGAATTGCACCGCCTTTACCGTACATTTTACCGAAACAGTTTTTCCAGGTCGGGAAGTATGCTTTTACCAATTCTTCCCAAGAATCACCGTATTGAATTTTATGCGTTAATGTTGTATCGACAGAGTTTTCATCTTTTTCCAGTAAGCAAACTTCCGGGACTTCTTCTTTTTCTTTGTTTTTCGGAGGTTCTACAACCTTAACCGGTTCCGGCATTTTTCTGTCTTCTCTGAGAGCTGCTACAAGTTCTTTCTTGTTTAGTATATCGTTGCCTGCAGCTTTTCTCAGGAATGCTCTGTAGCCTTCGCAATCCCAGTTACCGTTTTTATCGTGGAAAGTTAAAGCTATTGCACTCAATGCATTTGCCCATTTCGGGAATTTTTTCTCAACTCTTTCCATATATTCCGCATAACTCATATCGTCGAAGTTGATTTCAGCAACAGGTATTTCAGAAGAATCGTCTGTTATAACACCGTCAAGTAATCCGATTGCACCACCGATAACAGCTCCTCTTAATGCATTTGATAATACGAATTTGCCGCCTCTGAATGCAATATCTTTTATTATATCAAGGTTTGTAGCGATATCAATGACTACTTTTGCGCCTTCAGCCCCTTCCGGAATATTTATATCAAACGGATTATTATCTCCTGTATCAATTTTTTGACCATTGAGGAATACTTCATATGAATATGCATCTTTATCGCTGGAGTCAATATGTAAAGTTGATTTTAAATGATTTTCATCATGATGACGATAAGTCGGGTTTTTTCTTGCAGCTTCTGCCCCGCCTGCTGAGATACCGCCTAATAATGCTCCCAGAATAGTCTTCATTGCGACAGAGCCCCAGTTTTTCTTCTCAATCGTAAATCCGCACAATTTAATCAATTGTTCAATTTCTTTATCAGATAAGTCATTGAGGTTTGTTTGAACTTTTAATTCTGTTGAAGTGCCTAATTTTTCTCCGATTGCCTGATATTTTTTAGACATTTTGTCTAAATATCTGTCGCTTCCGACTTCATTAAGAATAACATCTGAAAGTACTGATAAATCATAATTGCCGTTTTCTTTTTTTGTTATTAAACCTGCGGCAACAAGTGCATCAAATACATCAGTTTTATTCTTAAGAGCTTTTAATATTTCTTCTTTTGACTGTTCTTTTCTGTTTTCTACTTTGTTTTTTCTTGCTTGATTGTCTACGGCAATTCTTACATTAGATTCGTTGCCGTTAGCTTTTGCAATAATTTCTCTTCTGATTTTTGTATATTTATCAAAAAGTCCCGTTTCTTTAAGTTCTTTATTTGCTCTTTTGCGGACTTTGCGCCATTTTTCCCCTTCGGTTTCATCTATTACATCCATTGCGATGTTGTCGCCAAGCCGGCTTACAAAGTCTTTTGAGAAGTCTTTTAAGATTTCTTTATAATAAGAGCCTTTACCTTTGAATTGTTCTTTTACAGCGGATAGAGTTTCTGATAATGTTTTACCGCCTTTGTTGTATTCATTCATAAAAGCTTCTTTTACTTCATTATATTCTTTTGCCATCTGTTCTTGCTCTGCATTTTTTACCAGAAGTTCAAGAACATCTTGTGCAAATTTGTCTCTTCTTTTTATATAAAGATTCTTTTTTACGGCTTTTTCTAAATCATTAATAATGTCTTTGTGGTCAGTTTTTTTAGAATCAGCGAGCATATTCGCATATGTTTCATTAACATTGTTTAAAATATATTTAACTTGACCGTATAAATCTTCGTATTCAGGAGTATTTTTCAGAGTGCCCAGACTGTCGGCAAGACCTTTTGTAATATCATCGCCATTATCAACAATTGTATTAAGATAACGGAGTACTAAACCTTCTCTTGCGGAAGTTTCTTTTCTTGCCTGCTTTTTGGAAACGCCTTTTTCTCCTTTTTCTCCTTTTTCTTCTTTTTTAACAAGTCTAACTTCTTCGCCGGATTCTTTTGAGATCGAGTCTGTCGATGTTCCGGTTTTTGTTAAACTGTCGGCATAACCCAATTGATAGAACAAATCAATTTCTTCTTGAGAAACAATACCTTTTGCTTTGAATTCTGCAATTTTGCCTTCAAAAATAGTTGTTTCAATTCCTTTTTCAAGTTTTTTATTACTATTGCCGTAATTTTCGTCAACAAGCAATGCCGCTTTTCTCATCATTTCCAAATTTGTTAAATCAATTCCCATGATTATACTCCTTTTTCTCGTTAATCCTCTTTGAATATATAAAGTATTTTTCTCTTCGGGAATTGCCATGTTTGTTTACAAAACTTTACAAATCATTAAGATTTTTTTGTATCAACTCAACGGAACGCCTTGCCAGGAGTTCGTTTTTGAGTTTTTTATCTTTTGGTATTTTTTCTTGAAGCGGAGCCAAAATTCCCCAATTAGCGTTTATTGGCTGCGGAGGCAGATATCTTAAAGAACCGTCTCTAGAGGATATATGCTTGAGATGAGCTTTATCCGTTATATAGAAGGCAAGAGCTCCGAGCATTGTTTCGCGGGGAAATGTTAACAGGTCGGAATCAACGATTTTTCTTGCCATATTAATCCCTGCAAGCATCCCTGTTGCAATAGATTCCGTATAACCCTCCGTTCCAGTAATCTGACCTGCAAAAAACAGTCCCGAACGTTGACGGGTTTCAAGTGTCGGGTTTAAAATTTGGGAACTGTTTATAAATGTGTTTCTGTGCATTACGCCGTAGCGAATAATATTTGCATTTTCCAAGCCCGGAATTGCGTGAACTAACTCTTTTTGGGCTCCCCACTTGAGATTTGTCTGAAAACCCACGAGATTAAAGAGCGTTTTGGCTGAGTTATCCTGTCTCAGTTGTACTACCGCATAATTTTCAATTCCCGTCCTTTTATCAACAAGGCCCACAGGCTTCATCGGACCAAATCTCAGCGTATCAAAACCTCTTGAAGCCAAGACCTCTATCGGAAGACAGGATTCAAAAAACTTGGCGTTTTTATCAACTTTATGTTGTTCAATTCTCGGAGAGTTTACAAGTATATTATAAAAATTTTCATACTCATCTTTATTCATTGGACAATTAATATATGAAGCCTCGCCTTTATCGTATCTTGATGCCCAAAATGCTTTATCAAAATTAATGGAATCAACCTCTACAATGGGGGCAATTGCATCAAAAAAATGCAAATGTTCACTTTGGGTAAATTCCTTTATTGAATCCGCAAATTTATCGCTTGTAAGAGGACCTGAAGCAATAATAACATTACCCTCAGGGATTTCAGTCACTTCTTTGCGAACAAGCTCTATATTTGAATCTTCTTCAATTCTTTTCGTAACAGCTTTGACAAAATCTTCTCTCGCAATAGCCAGAGCATTCCCCGCAGGAACCGCATTTTCGTATGCGATCAGATCGGAAG
>CALUPJ010000067.1 GCA_944322555.1 Candidatus Gastranaerophilales bacterium
AAAAGAGAAAGAAACAGACAAGCAAAAATGCTTATTGTGCTTACATTAGAGGTGTAATTTCGACCTCTGATGTAACACAATATGTATTGAGTTACATTGAACGCAACACAAAAAACAATTTAGGGAATAATGTTAAAGTAGCTGTACTTGTTGATGGTATCCAGGTTGGTGAAGCGAAGACTATTACAGTAGAAGTTAAACCAAGTACTGCAGAAATTGTTGGTAAAGTTATCGGTTGGGGTGGCGCAACAGTAGAACATCTGGAAGCAATGACAGAGCCCAATGGTAATAATTTAGGTAACTTAATTACTAGTGAAAATTTTGCAGATTTATACAACAATGACTCTAAAATTGTTCTTCACTGGGCAAAAGATAGTAAGGGCAATGGCTGGAGTGATAAAGGTATAAAAGAAAAAATAAAAACGCGTTTGACAAATCTCGGAGGTGCTGTTGTTAGTGCTTTATCAACTGCCGGACTGGACAAAAGTAAATTACAAACAGCTGCAAATACAGTAGTGGATAGATATATATCTGCAGGAACACATTATAAGAAAGAAAATAGCGGTAAAACACCGGCTAAGTGTTTCGAATATATGGAGGATAATAGAGTAACCACAAAGAGTCGAATAGTAAATATGAGAGATACTGACAGAAAAGATTCAAATATCTATATGATTCACTTCAAAGACTTTGTTGATGATGTTCTTGCAGAATACAACAAGATAATCCAGACTTAATTACTAGAAAAAATCGGAGATTGAAATTTCAATCTCCGATTTTTTCTTATGCAATTTCTGCTCTGGTTTTCTTTGAAATATCCGCTGTATTGCTATTCGGCAAATGTATCAACTCAGCCTGATTATCTATCTCATCTTGCTTCTCTACCATTTCCTTTGTTATAGTATATTTCGTTATATCATGCGTTGTTGGTATATCATACATAACATCCAGCATCAATTCTTCGACAATTGAACGCAACGCTCTTGCACCCGTTTTTCTCTTTAACGCTTTTTGAGCTATCAAATCCAATGCTTCGGGCTCAAATTCCAAATCAACACCATCCATTTCAAGCAGACACTTATATTGCTTAATAATAGCATTTTTCGGTTCCGTTAATATCATCTTAAGCGTTTTTTCATCCAGGGCATCAAGTACCGCATAAACGGGAATACGGCCGATAAATTCCGGTATCAAACCAAACTTTAGCAAATCTTCCGGTTGTAATTTCTTAAGCATTCTGGAAGCAGCCTGTTCTTTTTCCGCCTGAGTAGGAGCAGATTTGCCAAAACCGATTGAAGAACCGTCTTTAACTCTGTGCTCAATTATTTTATCCAAATCAACAAAAGCGCCGCCAACTATAAACAGAATATTGCTTGTATCAATCTGAATCATTTCCTGCTGCGGATGTTTTCTTCCGCCCTGCGGAGGTACATTGGAAATCGTACCTTCAATCAGTTTCAACAAAGCCTGCTGAACACCTTCACCGGAAACATCTCTAGTAATAGAGGTATTTTCGGATTTTCTGGCAATCTTATCTATTTCATCAATATAAATAATGCCTTTTTCAGCTTTTTTAGCATCATAATCAGCATTCTGATAAAGTCTTAACAAAATATTCTCAACATCATCTCCGACATATCCCGCTTCCGTTAAAGTCGTAGCATCTGCAACGGCAAACGGAACATCAAGCATTTTTGCAAGAGTCTGAGCCAGCAATGTTTTACCGCTTCCTGTAGGTCCGACTAAGAGAATATTAGATTTTTGTATCTCAACACCACTGTCATCACCTGATTGATTATGTTTCAATCTCTTATAATGATTATATACGGCAACAGAAAGAACTTTTTTTGCATCATCCTGACCTACAATATGCTGATCCAGATACGCTTTTATTTCATGAGGCTTCGGAATAGGCTTGTCCTCGTTTTCTTCTGAATGTTTTTCAGACTTCTCGCCGTTATTTTCCTTCGCTTCAAAAAACTCTTCGTCCAAAATCTCGTTACAAAGTTCTACACATTCATCACAGATAAACACATCCGGCCCCGCAATAAGCTTTTTAACCTGATCCTGTTTTTTTCCGCAAAATGAACATTTTAATCTGTCTTGTGATGACATTTATAGTCTCCTGTTAATTGGTTTGTATATTTCATGAGGATATCCGGCGTTTCTCGTACACGTATTTATTTACTCCGGCTTACTTTGGGTATCCCCCGTGTTTACCTCTCATTTACCCCCTCATTTATCCCTCTTTGGTAATGACTTTATCAATCATACCGTATTCAAGAGCTTCTTGAGGTGTCATGATATAATCTCTGTCTGTATCCTTTTCAATCTTTTTAATTGATTGTCCAGTATTTGCAGCCATAATCTCATTCAAAGTCTTTTTAATTCTCAAAATTTCCTGAGCCTGGATTTCAATATCGGTAGCCTGACCCTGTGCGCCGCCGAGAGGCTGGTGAATAAGAACTCTTGAATGAGGAAGAGCCATTCTCTTACCTTTTGCACCTGAGCAGAGCAAAAATGCACCCATTGAAGCCGCCTGACCAAGACATATAGTCTGCACATCCGCTCTGATATGCTGCATTGTATCATATATAGCAAGTCCCGCAGTAACACTTCCGCCCGGAGAATTGATATATAACATAATATCTTTTTCCGGATTTTCACTATCCAACAGCAAAAGCTGAGCTACAATAAGATTCGCAACCATATCATCTACCGGAGTGCCCAAAAAGATAATTCTTTCACGAAGCAAACGCGAAAAAATATCAAAAGAGCGTTCTCCTCTGCTGGATTGTTCTATTACTACAGGTACAAAACTCATTTTCTTATTTTCCTTTCTATTTTTGGTATAAAAGTGACATTAACATTATACATTACATAAAATTTTTCACAAATAATTAATTTGGATGAAATTGTATTTATTATTTAGTTTTTAATTTATCGGGTCATATGTATTATAACATAAAAGCTCCTAAAAAGGAGCTTTTATTTATTCTTTTTCAAACATATCCTTGCCGACTGCGCAAAGCGGGCAAACCCAATCATCCGGTAAATCTTCAAACAAAGTTCCCGGCTTAATTCCATTATCAGGATCGCCAGCTGCAGGATCATATACGTAATGACATACCGTACATACATATTTTTGCATAATCAACCCTCCTTTTCAGTGTATTTATATTAAACTATAAAGCTAGAGATTTTACTATTGTATTTACAACATTATCCAATCCGGCAAGCTGCTCTTCTTTTAAAGTCGACTTTATACAAATACTGTCGTCCAAGATTTCCGTACCTTTAAGTTTTTCCAACATCTCTCTGATTTGCCCTCCACAGACCGGAGCCCAGCTTCCGTTTTGGATAATAACATATTTTCTGTTCTGCAAATTATGAGAGCTCAGAATATGTAAAAATGTCTCCATAGATTCAAATATTCCCGCATTATAAGTTGTTGTCGCAATTACAATATGTGAAAATTTGAAAGCTTCCGAAAGTACAAATGAGGGATGGGTCATTGAAACATCAAACATTTTTATATTTTTAACACCGTTGTCGGCAAGTTTTGATGCAAAAAGACTGACCGCACTTTCAGTTCCCCCGTAGACAGACGAATACGCAATCATTACACCGTTTTCTTCCGGTGTATATGATGACCATTTGTCATATTTTTGAATAAAAAGTCCGATATTTTCTTTTATTATTAATCCATGCAGCGGGCAAATCATTTTTATATCAAGCAAAGATGCTTTTTTTAGAAGCATTTGAACCTGAAGCCCGTATTTACCGACTATATTGGTATAATACCTTCTGGCTTCGTCCAGATAATCTCTTTGCCAGTCGACTTCGTTGTCATAAAGATTACCGTTAACAGCACCGAATGAGCCGAATGCGTCCGCCGAAAACAGAATTCTGTCGGTTTTATCATAAGTTACCATAACCTCAGGCCAATGAACCATCGGAGCCATAATAAACTGAAATTCATGCCTGCCGGTTTTTATAATATCACCTTCTTTAACAATGATTGCATGTTTATCTATATCAAAATTAAAAAACTGTTTAATCATTCCGACGGTCTTTTGAGTACAAATGATTTTTACACCGGGGTAAAGTTTAACAACTTCTTCCAATAATGCACAATGATCAGGCTCCATATGCTGAACAGCTATATAATCCAGTGTTTTGCCTTCAAGGGCTTTCGTAAGATTTTCATAAAACTGTTCCGCGCAAACTTTATCGACCGTATCAAAAAGAATGTTTTTTTCATCCCTGACAAGGTATGAATTATAAGACATACCGTCTTTAACCGGATAAGCACTTTCAAAAAGAGCCAGTTTTCTGTCAGAGCAGCCGATATAAAACAAATCTTCCGCAATCTTTCTTACATTATGCATCTTATACTCCGTAATATTTTAAAAACCTCTGAATATATTATACCTTAAACAGAAAAATTCTTTTTTGTTTAAGGCAATTTTTTCTCATAAAAATACTTATATATTATATAGAGTAATTAATGGGGATTTAATATTTGGTTAAAATAAAACCGATAATAACGTTATTTAGGCATAATGCTGCGTCATCAAGATTCGTTCAGAAGCCGCAAGCGGTAAGAATTAAGCCGGAAGAACTGACAAAACTCCGCTTCGCAGGTGATGAGCTTCATTTAATCAGTCAAAAACAGGTTATAAGCCTTGATGAAGTAAAAGCTCTGTTTCCTACAGGAAAGCTGGAAGATAATTATATTATCAGAGATATCAAAGATTTGTTATAAAGATTACAAACCGAAAGACAAGTGATAGATTTAACGCCGGAATTCTCTGAAAAAGACTACAAAATAATCCATAGTTTCATGAATAAAGATAACGGTCGCTTCATTGAACAGTGGAAAGGATTTTCTGACACAGATCTTGTACCGAATATTCAAAAGCTGGCACTGTTTACAAGAACAATGCGGCTTACAAGACAAACAAATGATTTTTTAGAATTTAATCCAACACAATGGGAAATGGCGTTTGAAGGTATTGTAAGAAAACCGAAAGATGTAATAATACCAATGCTGGAATACAAAGCAAACTCTAACCCGATAAATATACCGCTCGGAGAAAAAC